>DASXVS010000043.1 GCA_036504095.1 Armatimonadota bacterium
CTACACGACGATGCAACGCCTTCACCGTGAGACGAAGTCCGACCTCCTGTTCGCCAACACAAGCAAAGCGCCTATGTCGTTCGACCTGAACGACGGGCAAACGCGCAACCTGCTGGAGTCCGCCGCCCGCCAATACTCCAAAGATGCGTTCAAGATTCAGGGAATCACCGTTCTCCAGGACGCCCTGCCGGACAAGGCGGCGCCGATGGACCGCGTAAACGCCGCGATGGACTGGCTGGGCAAGGAAACGCCGGAAGACGCACGGCCTGTTGACTGCCGCGGCGCAAAGGAGCTGAACGCCTTTGCGGACGCTGTGGCGCAGAATGCAAAGCAAATGGCTGCCAGCCTGAACGGCCGAGACCTCTACTTCTCGGAGTTGTCCGAAGACCAGCGGCAGTCGATGATGGACCTGATGCGGGCCGGGCGCCTTGTGATAGAAGCCAAGATGGTAGCCCAAATTCTACAAGGCGCGCGCAACGACCAAGGTAAGTTCGATTGATCGCTCTCGCGCCCGGCGGGGGCCGGGCCTCTTCAGCGAGTGGAAGACCGTGTGCGTGGACTCCAGCGGCACCGTTCGGAAGGCCCAGAAAGCCGTGTAGGCCGATGCCAACATGAGGAAACGGGGAAATGAGGGCGCTCGAGATACCCTCGCTTCGCAATTCCGCCGTTTCCTCAGTTCAGGCGGGGTCACAACTCAATACCGGGCCACGAACGCACGATATGTAGTGGTTCAGGGACTCCTGGGACACTAGGTTTTGTGTGCTACAGGGGTGTTAACGGGTGTTGTGACCCAGCCTCATCTCCTCGTTCGCCGATCCTCCCCGTTTCCTCACTTCCTTCCGGCCCCGGTGTCTGGGTCCGAACCCTCGCCCCCCGTCCCCGCGTCTTATGTGGTGTATAATCCACTTGGCCCTGTTGCGCGTGTACCCTTCCGGGCCTCGGCATCGTAGCGACTCTTGTAACTCATCATTCGAAACAGGAACCCGGAATGACAGATTCTCGCTTGTTCGCGTCTCTCGCATGCACCGTTGCGCTGGCGTGCCCCGTTTTCGCGCAGAAACCGGCGCCGGTCACAAAACCCACGCCCGGAACGCCGGCCGGGGTGAAGGCACTCCCGGAGCCCAGTTTCGGTCCGCTGCCGGCCTTTGAGTTTCCTAAGGGCTCCAAAGTCGATAATCGGGGCCTTATGTTCCGCATGAACCGCTATGCGGCGGGCGAACGCGTGATGGCGGTCGGCTACGGGCAGTATCGCGACGGCGCCCAATGGTCCGATGACGCATTCAAGGCCGAGCGCACGCTCATCGGCCGCCTGCAGATGATCGCCGAGCAGGAGAGCGCGAAAGAGCGTAACTACATCCCGTTCAAGGTCGGTTCGGCCTTCGCCATCGCGCCGGAATCCCGGGAGCAGGCCAACCTCGATCTCAGCGGCGCCAGTGAGTTCGACCTCTCCGGCCGCGGGCTGCTCATCGACCAGATTCTCCTCGCCATCCCCGACAACCTCATCGCCGCGCTCGGCTCCGACAACGGCATCGCCGTGTCCTCGCTTCCGCGCGACCTCCAGTCCGCCCTCGCCCGCGCGTTTAGAACGCCGCTCAAGGTCATGAACCGCAAGCCGTCCACATACAAATCGGACGACGGCTTGGAGCACGCGTCGATCGAAATGGAAGACAAAGGCCGGATAGATGACCCCATCAACTGGGCCTCCGCGCGCCTGCGGGCCCAACTGCACATCACCGGCGCGATGGTTGACCTGAAGCCGTACGGCGCGTACATCAGAATCCCGGACACCGGAATGGTCTTCGGCACCGACCAGGACCAGCAACGCAACTGGCGCGATCGCGGCGTCGACCTGCCGCTCTTCGACACCGTTCCAAATACCTACAAACCGTCCGATCTCATCGGCAAGAAATTCGTCCAACCCCTCAACTACGCCGGCCTGTGGACGGTTGATGATGTGGTGAAGCAGATCGCCAAACTCACGGGACTCAAAATGTACGTCTCGGCTGTCTACGCCGACGAACCTGTCTTCATTGGCTCGAACTCGCTGACCATCGGCGAAGCGATCGACGGTTTGCGCCTTTGCCTGGCCGGCGCGTGGCGCAAACTCGGCGACGCGTACATTCTCGCCTGGGACCGATTGGGCCTGCAAGCGGTTCAGATGCTCGCGCACGAATCCGCCGAAACGGCCTCCAAAGCGGTCAAGCGCCGGCGGCGCGAAGCGGATGCTTCCACAGACTGGGTGAAACTCGTCGATCGCCTGGCTTTCGACGGCTCCAACGGTTTGGCTCTCAACGATGACCAGCGCAAGAAGGCGTTCGATGCCGGCCCGGCAAAGGGACCGGGAGGTCCACCCGCCGATCAGGGCAGAATCCCGTTTTCCGAAATGACGCCGGACCAGCAGGCGTGGATTCGCGAGGCGGCTAAGAAGGATAGCGTCAGCCTTCCAGGCGTCGACGGCCAACCCGAGGTCAACCGACCGTTCACGGAATCGGATATCACCCAGTCCTACATCGACGGCCAGGCTGTGGTGAATGTCGCCGTCAAGGTTCCGGATTACGGCTGGGTTGCCGCGCCTAACGAGTGGGATCAGTCGCAGATCAGCCATTGGAGCATCGCAAGCAAGCGGGAAAAGCTGACAAAGGGAGCCGAGGGGGTTAAGCGGAACGTCCTGGACGATGCGCCAAAGGAGATTCGGGACTTGATTGCCAATCCCAAGCCCACGGTTCCTCCCGCGGTGATCCGGGCGTTGATGGTTCCACCGCTGGGTCCCGCGCGCCTGAAGGTCCTGGCCGACGAAATGAAGCGCCACGGCCTCAACACGCTGTTTTATCCTGTGCTCTTTGGCGGATATTCAACCTTCGAGAGCAAGGTCTTTCCGCTGCACCCATCGCTCCGCGGCAGCGACGGCTGGGCCGCCGCCACTTCGGCCATGGCGCCGGCCGGGATAAAGGTCATCGGCTATCTTCACACCCTTGCCTGGCAGGACGCCGGAGACAAGGCGCATTACCTGACGAAACACGCGGACTGGCTCGATGTGGACGTGGTCGGCCGGCCAAGGCTCGATTGGTTTGAGACCCATCCCGAAGCCCTCGTCAAAGCGGCCAGTATCGGCATCCTGGCGGCGAACTATGTGCGGCCCCAGGAACCTCTGGTCATAGCCCGCCTGCAAACGCTGGTGGATGAGTTCTCAAAGAAGCCCAACGCCGCCGGCATCTGCTTCGCTGAATGGCAGCCTGCAACGGCGGGGCAGAACTCCCCCTTCCCGGGCACGCTCAACACGCCGGCATTGGGTTTCGCCTATTCGGATCGGCTTGACTGGTTGCGCCGCTCCGGGCAGGACCCCGTAGACAACCTGGTTTCATGGGATGACTTCGTTCCGCCATCCCTTGCCGACCGCCGGTGGAGCATCATGCGGGATTCCGATACGAAAAAACTGGATCCGCACAACGACCTTCTGATCGCCCTGCTCAAACGCGCCAAGGCCGACCGCAAAGACTGGAAAACCTGGCTGGTGAACTCGGCGACTCCCGACTTCCGGTCGGTGCAGGCGGGGGACGATCTGAGGAAGGAAGCGGACGAGGTTGTGAGCGGCGTATTCGGCGCGATGATGCCCGGTGGTGGCAACCAGGGCGTTATCCTCCCGGTCACCTCCCAGAACCTGCTCGCCTCGCTGGCGGACGACCAACTCCCGGCGGACGAAGTGATCCCGGATTCGGTGCTCAAGATGCCGGCAATCGTCACCTACAGCCTGTTCTTCAGCGAGTTGATGTCGCCAGGGCGCCAGCAAAAGACGACCTTCTCCAGCGCCATCTACGATTTCCGAACGTCTCCGGGGGAGATAACTTCCTCTCTCCAATGGATCAAGGCGCCGGATAAGGGCACCATGACGCCGGCGGTACCGCAGGTCAGGAACGCCGTGGCGGTGCCGGAACCGCACAAAACGATCCGTTAGCCCGGCCACTCCGTCAGTTCCCGGCGGAGTCGTCTCCTCGCTCGCGATCCGCGTTGCGCTCCGAGGCGCTCCTGGCCCAGGCCTGCAACAGCGCCAGGGCGACGCCGGCGCCAACGGCCACCGCGCCCAGAACGGCCCATTTCATCGGCGTCAGCGGTCGTTCCCCGCTCAGGTGCCCATAAAGCAGCGCACCCAGGGCAAGCAGCGAATACATCAGCCCGCGCGCCCACGGGCTGGGCGAATAGGCCGGTTTATTCAGGCCGGGCTTAAGCATCCTGCACTTCCTCTCCCAGGAAACCCCACATGAAGCCTTCCTCGGCGCGAACGTGGACGATCTGGCCGATTCGCGACGCCGGCCCGTCGAAGTGAACCGTCTTGTTCTGGCGCGACAGCCCCTTGAGCTGCCCGGGCTTATCACCGTGCCCGTCCACAAGCACCTCGAACACCTCGCCCACCTGGGCCTGATTCACTTCCCGGCTGATCCGCTGCTGGAGTAAACTCAGTTTGCGAAGCCTCCGGCTTTTCACGGCCGGCGGAACCTGATCGGGCCAGTCCGCGGCTTTCGTACCCGGACGGATGCTGTAGACAAACGTGTAGGCGCCGTCGAATCTCACCCGTTCGAAGAGGTCCAGGGTTTGGTCGAACTGGTCTTCCGTCTCGCCCGGGAAGCCAACCATCACGTCCGTCGTAATCGCCACGCCCGGCACACCGGCCCGAACGTCATCGACGAGTTGCAGGAAATGTTCCCGCGTGTAGCCACGGTGCATCCGCTCCAGCACCTCGTTGTCGCCGGCCTGCACGGGCAGGTGTATCCACTCGCAGACCACCGGAATCTCGCGCATCGCCGAAATCAGGTTTGGAGTGCAGTCCCTGGGATGCGGGCTGGTGAACCGGACCCTGTCGAGGCCCGGCAGCCCGTCGAGCGCGCGCAGCAGGTCGGGAAATGTCAACTGGTCCGCGGAGTCTCGCGTCGCGGCGATCCTGAGCTGTCCGTTCCCGCGGGGCGTTTTCCAGGAGTCCACCGTCTGTCCGAGGAGAGTCACTTCCCGCGTTCCGCCGGAAACCAGCGCGCGAACCTCGGTGACGATGTCCTCCAGGCCGCGGCTGCGCTCCCGGCCGCGCGTGAAGGGGACGATGCAGAAAGTGCAGAACTTGTCGCAGCCGAACATGATCGGAACAAATTCGCGGAGTTTGCTTGAAGCTCCCTCGACGGCCTCGCGAATCGCCGGGAAATCGTCGTATTCCTGGAGATCCGATCGTCGCATCGGGAGGTCCAGAGCGGTCACGGGCTGTCCCGTTCGGCGCACGGTCGCCACCAGTTCAGGAAGCTCCTCGATGCGCGCGGTACCCATGATGATGTCGATGTGCGGCGCCAGGCGGCGCAGCTCATCGCCTTCACGCTGTGCCTGGCATCCGCAGACGCCGAGGACGGTTCCCGGCCGCCGGGCCTTCAGGCGCTTCAGTTCCCCGAGGCGGCTGTAGACCTTGTTTTCCGGCTTCTCACGGACCGAGCACGTGTTGATAAGGATTACCCCCGCGTCCTCGGCCGATTCCGCCGCCGCCATTCCCTGCCGTTCCAGCAGGCGCGCCATATAGTCGGTATCCGCAACGTTTTGCTGACAGCCGAACGTGATAATGTGATAAGTCTCCCGTTGTGTCTCAACCATAACGGCTTCATTCTACCACAAAGTGAAGTCGCGAGACAGGAGACAGGCCGGCGAGGGGGATTGGTTGAGGGGCTCCCGGGGCTACTGCCAGCCCGGGACCATGCGCGTTCGGTTCACGTCGTGCCACGTTAACGGAACGATGATGTCGTCCCGACTGGGTTTGCCATCCGGGCCGAGAGAGCGGAGGCACCCCGCGGAATTCGCGGTTGGCGGGACGAGACGGATCAGGCGGCCCCATTCGTCGGTCGCGGTGTCCCTCCCCACTGCCTCCTCCAGATCGTTCGCATCCGGCGGTCCGTGCTGGGCCGACCACATCCGGAGCGTGGCCTTGATGCCCATCATGCGCTGCCGCGTGGTGATCGCACGGGCTTCGTCCTGAATATGGGAGAGGCGCCCGGCCACCGAAGCGCCATCGCCACCCGGAAGAAAGCGCGACGCTTCCTTCAATTTCGGAGCGGCAACGCCGCCGACGAGCAGAATCACTCCGAGCATCATCAGACGCCCGGACTTGAAGAGACCGCCATTCCCACCGTCTGAATTGTTACTTCCCATGTGACTTGCCCGAATGCGACTATTGTCATGTCATTCCATCCTGCGTGCAGCATCCCACACTGGAATTTGCAGTACATAGAGGTGGACTTTTCGCCCTGGACGAGGAGGCTGCAGTGAGTACGATGCGTGATAATCGCCTTGAGAGCAACCAGAGAACCTTCGAAGGTGATTGTCTGCGGACCATTGCCTTCCCCCTGGGGGGAATCGGTACCGGTACAGTGTCGATGGGTGGCCGGGGCAATCTGCAGGACTGGGAGATCTTTAATCACCCTGGCAAGGGGCACTCGCTCCCACTCTCTTTCTTCGCGCTTTGGTGCCGGCCGGACGGCCAGGCGCCCGTAACCCGCATTCTGGAACGCCAGTACCTGAAACCCTTTCACCACGCCCATGGGATCTCACCGTCCTATCTCGGCGGCCTCCCGCGCTTTCGCGACGCCTCCTTCACTGGCGAGTACCCGAGCGCCTACGTCACATTGGCTGACGAAGCCATTCCGCTCGAAATATCCATGCGTGCCTGGAACCCGATGATCCCGATGAACGCGGACGATTCGGGCATCCCCATCGCCCTCTTCGAATGGAAACTGCACAACCACACCGATGCTCCCATGGAGATCGCGCTGGCTTTCAACGTGCTGAATCCCGTCGGGTGGGACGGGCTCGCTCCGCTCGATTCGCGCCGCGCTCCGTTCCTCGGCGGCAACCGGAACACCATCCGTACAGGCGACGGCCTGACCGGCGTGGTTCTGACCAATGACCGCCTGGCGATGGACGATCCCCGATACGGCTCCATCGCCATCTCGTCTCCCGAAAAAGATGCTGAGGCCTACGCTCGCTGGCGGCGCGGAGCCTGGTTCGATGATGCGCAGTGGTTCTGGAACCGCTTCAGTCATAACGGTACTCTCGATCACGAACCAGACCTCGGCCCAACGCCGGACGGCGAAACCGATATCGCCACCGTCATCGTTCGAAGGGTCATCCCGGCGGGCGAACTACACGGCCTGGACTTTTCCCTCTCCTGGTCGTTCCCTAATCTGCGCAACACGTGGAACACAGAGCCGGAGGTCGCCGGAAAACCTCTCGGCAATTACTACGCGGTCAAGTTCCCGGATGCCTGGTCCGCCGCAGCGTATGTTCAACGGGAGCGCCTCCGCCTGGATCTGGATACGCAGGACTTCCAGGACTGGATCTGCGATGATTCGCTTCCGCCGGAGCTTACCGACGCCGTATCCGCCAACATGAGCATCGTCCGGACGACGACTGTCACGAGAACCGCGGACGGACGGATGAACGCCTTTGAGGGCTGCAGCGACGGTGCGGGCTGCTGTCCCATGAACTGCACCCATGTATGGAACTACGCCCAGACCGTTGCCGCGCTCTATCCCGAATTGGAGCGATCTGTCCGTGATACCGACTACCTCAGCAACACAGACTCGCGCGGTGACATGGCGTTCCGCACCCTCCTTCCACTAGTTGGACAGCGATGGGCGTTTCGCGCCGCTGCGGACGGTCAGATGGGGACAATACTGCGCCTCTACCGCGAATGGCTCAACCACGGCGACCTGGACTGGCTGAGATCGCTCTGGCCGGCCGCCAGGCGTTCGTTGGAATTCGCATGGTCGCCCGATAATCCGGACCGTTGGGATGCGGACAAAGACGGTGTGATGGAGGGAATCCAGCACAACACCTATGACATCGAGTTCGTCGGCCCGAATACGCTCATGGGCTCGTGGTACCTTGCCGCGCTTGTGGCGGCCGCACATATGGCGGATGCGTTGGGTGAAACGGATTCGGCGGAGGAGTACCGTGCTTTGGCGCGCCGTGGAGCGGTTGGACACGACGTTCTCTGGAACGGCGAGTATTATGAACAACACGTAAGGTTTGACCCGGCGGTGCAGGGCCCCCAGCTCACTCGTCATGCCGGTCAGGCTTCGTCAGACGAGACAGGTCCGTTCTACCAGTATGGCGCCGGCTGCCTGTCCGACCAGCTAACGGGTCAGTGGTTCGCCCATTGTCTTGGCCTCGGCCATGTGTTGCCGGCGGACAAAGTTCGTTCGGCCGCCGAAGCCATCTATGGCCGCAACTTCAGGAGTGATCTTTCCCGTCACGCCAGTTGCCAGAGGACGTACGCCCTCAACGACGAAGCGGGACTCCTCATGTGCACATGGCCAAACGGGCAAAAGCCGGGATTCCCCTTCCCCTACGCCGACGAAGTGTGGACCGGCATCGAGTATGCAGTAGCAGCGCTGCTGATCTACGAAGGTCTTGTGGACGAAGGCCTGAGCATCGTTCGTGCGACGCGCGATCGCCACAATGGCTCAAATCGCAATCCATGGGACGAATGCGAGTGCGGGCACCACTACACCCGGGCAATGGCGTCCTGGTCGCTCCTGACCGCATACACGGGCTTCCAGTACAGCGCCCCGGACGCCAGTATCGGGTTCGCCCCGTGTGTGCCAGGAAACTTGCGCACGTTCTTCGCCGCCGGAACGGCCTGGGGCCAATGGATGAGGGAGGATGACCGCCAATACCTCATCGTCAGTTATGGTACTCTCACCCTCAAGCGCTGGCGGAACGCCGCCGGAACCGCAACCCTCAAAGGGGAGCCCGTTGCGGCGTATACGGATGGATCGGACACTGTGTTCGATCCCCCTGTCACCCTGCACAAAAACGACTACGTGGCCGTGGTATGATTTGTGGTGGCGTCACAGCCGGCCGGCGCCGATACCATGCTCGATAGCCCGGTTCACCTGAAGGCCGGCGACGTTCTGAGCATCCGCGAAGCGTAAGCGCCTACATTTCGACGCGCGAGACGGCCCCCGTGTCCACGGTCCAATCGTAGATGTTGCGGCCCGCCTTGACCTCCACGGGTTTGCTTTCTCCGTAGTTATAGGGAAGTTCTGTCGGCATTTTGGACTCGAGCGCGAACTGGTACACGAGCATGTATTTCCCCGGTTGGATGCCGGTGAAATTCAGGGTACCGCCCAGATCCGTTCTCTTCCGCTCAACGTAGGTGCCCGGGCGGTCTACGCTGACCAGCGTAACCTGGATGCCTTTCGGCATTGTCGTGCGTACGCTCAGACTCGCCGAACCGGCCTGGTCCTTCCGGCATCCTCCAACCACAATGGCCAGGCCAACCGCGATCATCAGAAATACCTTCGAGATGCGCATTTCACCCTCCTCAGGCAGATATCCGCCAGGCGCCCCCCGCACAATCCAGTTGGTGAATCCCCGAATACCGTGTGGAACGAATAGTTGGACCCGACTGGCAGGAAGCGTCCATTTATCGTCTCTAGTAACTTAGACAGTTCGTTCCGCAAGGGGTTCCGACCGTGGATATCATCGCTATCGAGTTTCCTGTTGAAGGACAGATGAAGCTCACCGTTCAAATGCCCGAAACGGGGCGTTTCACAACGTACGGCCTGCCGCATCTCCCGAGGCGGTTGTTCCGGCTGTTCCCGCAGTTGAACACGCATAAATGTGATAACGACTTCGGGTACTCCTTCAAACGTGAATGCCAGGATACCGAATTGCCCCATCTCCTGGAACACCTCATCATCGAGATCCAGAGCCAGATCCAGCCTCAGGGGATCCTCCGCGGCGAGACGGTGTGGGACTGGAGATGTGACCCGCGCGGCCGATTCCACGTTTATGTGGACTATGAAAACGAAGTCCTTGCGATGGCGGCATCCAGGCTTGCCGAGCGCATCATCAAGGCCATCGACGACCGCGACGTTGACACGCTGGATATCGATGCCGAATTGGGGCGCCTGCGCGAAATCGCACGGCTGGGGCGCGAACTGGCGTCCCGTCTGCACCCGGCGCCGCGAAATTCCTGGGAGGAATCCCCCACGCCGCTCCCGGTGAGCGACCCGAGGCCACTAGCGTTGGCGGCATAATCCCCTCAGGACATTGATGGTGAAATGAAGTAAAGCCACAAAGACCTCTCTTTGTGGCTTTACTTCATTTCACTGTGGCCACGGTCAGGGCAGCGTACCGATGCCGTTCATCGCGCGGGCGACACGCACCGCGTCTTCCAGCGTTATCTTGCCATCCGGAGTCGGCGTGGGCCACACGTCCGCCGATGCCAGCACCTGGTTGCGAATCGTCAGGTTCGCGTTAGGGTCGGCCGGGTCGAACGCGCCATAGGAGAGGCCGGCCGCCATCCGCAGCACGTAGGCAACGTCGAATGGGTCCAGCACGCCGTTCTGGTTGACGTCGCCCTTTACGTTCGGTACGGCGGCGCCGAACTTGACGTCTGTCCACGTCGTTGAGTCCGTAAAGCGTCCCGATTGCACATCGCTCGTGCTGTAGTCTGCCGGCAGGGAATCCGCATGCGCGGACGGACGATGCCGGGCGACCAGGAGCCCCCAGATTGAGCTCGTGGTCGGAGGTGCGAACGGAGTCAGCATATCCAGGGCGATGCGGGCCTCGAGCGTCCACGAATTCCCCGTATATCCCAGGTGAACCTGCCACGCGTAAGAGGAAACGTCCTCGGCGCCGGTTCCATCGGGGTTGATCCTCCGCTGGAAGGACAACGGGAGCGACACCGGGACGCCGCCAACCACAGGCGGGATGTTAGCGGCGAACTGGAAGAGATTGGTCGCCACTCCCTTAACGTCGTGCCGGTGCGGTGGATCGAGGTAGATCTGAACGTTGTCGTCCTGGGTCAGCATGTTCAAGTTACCGTAGGCCGCGCGGTTGAGGCCCAGGCTCGGCTCCAGGCCGTACACCGCGATGTACAGGTTGGAGTCATCGTACATAGCGTAGGCGATAGTCTGTATCGAGCCGCTCATCGTGCCGCCGCCCAGGGTGTACATCTGCATCGAGGGGTTGAGGTACTTGCCCGGGAACAACTCCCCATCCGCAATCGGCGGCGCGAACGCGCGCGCAAGTGTATAGGCGGGCACAAGATCCGGCAGCAGGATCCCGGCGGCCGCCTTCGTTTCGCCGGAGTTGAGCGTCACAGTCCCGCGGTTCGAAACGTAGCCATAGCGCGACGCGCCCAAAGTGAGTGTTCCCGGTTGTACGCTGGGCAATATGTACGAGCCGTCTGCCCCCGTGACGGCCACCGGCGTATCCAGCCCGCCAATCACAACCGTGGCGCCGACAGACGGGCGCGGGCTGGGCGAAGCCACCTCGGTGACGTTCCCGGTGATCGTCCCGGGCTGAAGGGTCGTGGGAGTGATGAGGGCGCGAACGGTCTGATCGATGGGATTTCCGATCGTGTCCGGCAGGGCGGCGCCGAGATACACGTGGCTCCCTGCTACACACCCGGGCGCCAGCGTCGGCGTCGTGTCCAGCGGCTGCAATTGCTGGAGCGTCGCGTCCGTGCTCAGACCATACCCGAACCCGTCGTTCTTGTAGATGCCGTCATAGCCGTACCGGAAGGACGTCAGCACCGGGTTGCCCAGATTGTCCGCCCCGTCCGCGGTGAGAAACAGCGAAGCCACGCCGTCTATCGTGCCCGCCGCGGTAATCGAGTCGATGATGTAGCCCACAAAAGCGGCCGGAATCCCCGTCCAGGTCTGGCTTACGACACCGCCGGCCGAGTCGAACACAGCGATGGCGGTCTGGGGAATGGTGCCCGGTGTCAGCACGTAGAACCGTAACCCGGCGCCGGTATCCAGCGCGGCAACGTCACGGACCTTGGTCGTGGAAGACAGAGCTATGTCCGACTGCTTGGTGAACGCCCCGCCGGACACGCTGGTGTAGATCTGGAGTGACGACACCGTGGCGATCGCCAGGTACACCGTTGCGCCGGACTTGGCGGTGGCGATGCCCCCCGGCGTGGCCCCGATGTCGGCCACGATCGTCGTGACATCGGCGGAGGTATGCGCGCCGTCCGATGCGGGAGCGCTGTCCAACTCCCAGCTTGTGCTCGTCGCCTTCACGAAATAGAGCGTGGTGTCGTCCGGGCTGAGGGCGATGTCGTTGATGGTGGTCGGCGAGGCCGGGGTGATTGAGCCGACCACGGCCCCTCCGGCGGTGTCCATCACCAGCACTTTACCGGTGGAGGCGTTGCGAACCGTCTCAAACAGGCGGGTGTCCGTGCTGTTCACGGCGATGCCGCGGCCGCTGTTGGACGAATACTGGCCCGAAAACTGGTACGTGGCGTCCGAGGTGTATGTGGCCGCCAAAACAGGCGGGAGGGCGAGGATGGCGGTCGCGATCGCCGCCAAGGTAATTGAGGGTCGCAACGGAGTAAGCCCCTTCCTGCCCGTACGGGCAACAGCAGCGTCGTCCGCGGGCGCGGCCGACGACTTTCCTGATATATAGCGTACCACGGAGGGCGCATCCGTAGCAAGCGGCGGGGAAAGGCCGGCTGCGTGCCTGGATAGTGGTGCGTGTTGGGTGACGTTAGGCCCCTACGGCTTCAGCCGAAGGGAAGGCTCCCCGCCCGAGCGGTTCGCGAAATCCCGTCGTTCCTTCTCATGAAACGATGGCGCGATCGGATTGCGCCGCGCCGTCTGATGGCGTCGACGACGATTGGCCGCATCCGCTCCTGCGCGGGGGTTTGCAGACAAAATACGTGTAGGTTTTTCCCTCTGCAATATTGTACTATAACAATGAATGTCAAAAGCCTGGCTGTTTGACGACGGGCATAGAGAACCTTGGCGGAGTTGGTGGGACTGGCTGGCGAAGGCTGGTTGCTGTAGAGATGCTTCCCCGATCGAAACAACGATCGCTGATGAGCGCGCCTGTGGGCACGGAAGCCTCGATCGCCGAACAGCCTTCATCCAATCGGCCTAGCCAACCCTTGGGCCGTCGGCGCCGCCCCTTCATCACCTCAACGAAGAACACCGCCGCCGTGCCCTCCCAATATCTGGGACGCGATCAGCAGCGTTCCCACGACGTGTTTGCGCAACGACTTAGCGAGCACCACTAGTCTGAGCAAGAGGAGAAACGTGTGAAACGAATTCGACTTGTTCTTCCCCTCATGGCGGGCATTGCTGCCCTCATGGGAATTGGAAGGACTGCGAACGCGGCAGCTGTCGGGCTGTATTTTACGAAGAACCCCGTGAACGCCACGGCGGGGACCCAGTTTACCAGCCAGCCCGAAGTGCACGCCGTTAACGCTGACGGCACAACCGATGCAACCTACGCCGGGGATATAACGCTCACCGCAACACCCCTTACCGGCACTCCGGGAGGCATCCTTACCGGCACCACAACGCTGACCGCGGGCGCCGGTATCGCCACCTTCATTGACCTCGCCATCGACAAACCCGGACAGTACAAACTGACGGCGTCTGCAGCGGGGCTCACAAGCGGCAGCAGTACCGGAATCAACATCGGAACCGGTGTCACCCTCACGGAGATCTGGAGCGTACAGCCGGACACGAACAACGACAAGACGCTCACCATCACCGGCATCAACCAGTTGCGAAGCATCGCCGCCAACCACACCCCGGGCCACCCGTTCGCCGGCACCATCTACATCACCCGCCGCAGGGACACAACAGCTACCCAGCAGGGCGGAACGGCGGACGTGTTCTACTGGAAGGGCAACCATACCCTCACTCCGGGCGGACCCAATTTCGCGGTCCCCGACGGACGCTTCGATATGGCGGCCCTCGCGGCAACCGGCATGAACGTCGGTAACGCTTGCTGGGCCATTTCGGTTGCGGACGACGGCTACGTCTACGTCAACTCCTACAACAGCGGCGAGATCGCCCGCTTCAACCCGGATGGAACGGCGCCGGTCCGCGTTATCGCCGTATCCCCCGCCCCCATCTTCCGCCAGATTTACGCCACCGGCAGCGGAATCAACACCGTCATCTGGGGGGTTGAGGGAAGCGCGGCGTCGGGCCAGGTCTACAAGTTCACGGCCACGGCCGTAGACACCAACGGCGCGCCTTCCGCGTTCGCCACCACCAAGGCGTTCCCGTTCAATAATGGCGACACCCAGGCCAACATCAACGAGCAGTGCGTGGTCAATCACGCCGGCACCGCGTTCTACTACACGAAGGGCCAGTTGGGTCACAACAAGGCCTCCAAACTCGATATGTCCGGCGTGGTAGACGCCACGTTCTACGCCAATGAGTCCGGGGCCGGCACGCCCTCATCCGGAGCCGCCATCGACAGCCAGGATCGCGTGCTCTACATCGCCGGTTACACCGATCCGTATGGTGTTGTAGCTACAGACCCGGTTACCGGTGTCGATCTGACAACCAACACGATCGCCTCCGGCACGGCCAACGCCTACACGCCATCAATGGCCGCAAGCATCAACAACGCGCTCTACGACTTCGTTGAACTTTCGCGCTATTCGGACCGCCACTTCTTCTACCTCGGCTGCAACCGTGGGACCGCGGTGATCGCGGGGCTGTTCTCCTCAGACGTCCCCGCCGCCGATCCGACCGGCGTGCTGGTTGAGAACCCCGGCACCGGCTCCAGCCTGCAAATATCGTGGACGCCCGCCATCGATCCTGAGATCAAGGGCGTCAATATTTACCGCTCGACAACCCAGGGCGTCATCCCGGCCCAGCCGATCAACTCCACACCGCTCACCGGCTCCACCTACACGGATAACGGGCTCACCTCCGGCACCACCTACTATTACACGGTCCGAAGCTCCGCCCTCGACCCCGTTCTGAACACGGCCTATGAAGGCGCCAGCACCGCGCAGGTAGCCAAGACCGCGTCCCTCGCCGGAATCCCCGATCCGCCGTCCGCCGCCACCGCCGCGGACACCAAACAGGGCGGACAGATTCTCGTCTCCTGGACCAACCCGCCGCAGTTCGCCGAGAAGATCAACATCTACCGCTCAACCGCCGCCGGAACGCTGGGGACCAAGGTCAAGGTCTTCGCTCCCGTCGTTAACGGCGCCGCCGCCTCCTGGACCGACAACGGCCTCACCAACGGCACACCCTACTTCTACACCGTCCGCGCCGCCAACGGCACCGACCAGGAAACGACCAACACCGCTCAGGTGAGCGCCACGCCAACCGACCAGGTTCCGCCAACGTTTGCCGGCGTGAAAACCATCACCGAATACGGAATGCCTGGCTATCGCGTCACTTGGGACGTCGCCACCGATAACTCTCTGCCCATCACGTTCAAAGTCTACGTCGCTTCCTCGCCGGCCGCGGTTAACTGGAACGCGCCCGCGGTGACAACGACCGACAGCAAGTGCGACCTCACCGTCCCGCTCGGCCAGGACGCCTACATCTTCGTCCGCGCCACGGACGCCGCAGGCAACCAGGAAACGAACACCAAGTACCTCGTCGGCACCCCGTCCAAGGTCATCGTCGACTCCGACATCAACAGCCCAACGTATAACTCCGCGGCGTTCAACCCGCAGCCCGATCCCGCCTTCCCCGCTCTCCAACAGACCGGAATCGGCAGCGACGCCGGCAAGACCAACGTCACCGACCTCCTCAACAGCGGAACCCTGCAGGGCGTCTTCTGGCTCAGCTCCAACGACAAACTCGGAAAGTGCAAATACACATTGCCGATTACCGTAGCTGGAACCTACGACATCGACGCGTTCTGGACGAACTGGGCAACAGCCGGCTTCAACCTGAACGTTCCCGGGTACGTCTATCACGTGACCTACCCCAACGGCGCCACGGAAGATATCCCGCTTGACGAACTGACTTCCTCCGGCGGCAAGTGGAACCTGCTGAAGAGCACCTACCTCACGGTCGGCAACCTCGTCGTAGTGGGAGACGCAACTGGCAGTTTCGATACCGCAGCCACCAGCAACAACGCCTCCGGCGCCATCCGCGCCATGCTTCACCTGGCTCCGGCAATGGTCAATATCTACCGTTCCGCGACGCCTCCGACCATCGATGGCAACATCACCAACACGGAGTACGCCGGCGTCAGCCCCATCTTCCTTGGCCAGCATTACCAGGACGTCGTTGGCGGCCCGTGGAACGGTCCGGCCGACTACTCCGGCAATGCTTACGTTAAGTGGGACACCAACAATCTCTACATCGCCTACGACGTGACGGACGCTACCCCCGAATTCCCGGCAACCGCGGACACGGCGATCTTCAACCGCGACAGCCTGGAAATCTACTTCGGTCTCACCAATCCGCAGGATCCCACGCGGACAACTTACGATGCCGGCGCCGATTTCCAACTCATCATCTCCGCCGACTACAACACGTCAACCGGCGCTATGACGCCCAAATGGTTCTGCCCGCAGTTGAGTGGAACCGTAGTAGGCGCAACGCCCGCCGGTGTGATGGGCGCCAAAAAGACCGCGAAGGGCTACACCTTCGAGATCGCGATTCCCTGGACGACATTCGTATCTACGCCGCCTGTCTCCGGTCAGGTGATCGGCTTCAACCTCTCCGGTAACAACACCCAGACGGCAACCTCCACCGGCCAGGACAACGCCTTCGTGCTGAGCGCGCTGGGCGGATCCTGGGGCAATCCCAGCCACTGGGTGCAGGCCACCTTGCTTGCGTCCACACCGCCGGCCATCGCCCCGGGTGACGTAAACATGGACGGCTCGGTCACCTTCAAGGACGCGGTAGCGGCTTTGAGGATCGCTGCCGGCTTCATCAACGCCGATGATGCAAGCGTGTCCTTCGCGGCCGCAAACATCAACGTCCCCGCATCCGGAAAGATCGGTGTTCCGGAAGCGGTGAAGATCCTCCGAAAGGTCAACGGCAAGTAATCCTCGCCGTTGCCGCATGCTGAGAAAGGAGGCTGGCGCGATGAACGCGCCAGCCTCCTTTCATTTCATTCGCCCGTCCGCCGATGTGGAATGGGCGCCCCGCCCGTTACCAATCTACGCAGCCGGTTGGCGAAACAGGGCAGTATGGCGCCGGTAGCGCCGGCGCCTCGCCGGCATGGCCGCGAAGCCCGCCTTCGCGGGCTGATTCCGCAGTCGCCGAAGGGCGACTTGGTGCTCTTCATAGCCGTGACTTCAGTCGCCGGGGAAGGCACTAACCCGCAAATGCAGTATGGCGCCGGTAGCGCCGGCCCCTCGCCGGCAGGGCCGCGAAGCCCGCCTTCGCGGGCTGATTCCGCAGTCGCCGAAGGGCGACTTCGTGCTCTTCATAGCCGTGACTTCAGTCGCCGGGGAAGGCACCTAACCCGCAAATGCAGTAAAGCGCCGGTAGCGCCGGCGCCTCGCCGGCATGGCCGCGAAGCCCGCCTTCGCGGGCTGATTCCGCAGTCGCCGAAGGGCGACTTGGTGCTCTTCATAGCCGTGACTTCAGTCGCCGGGAAAGGCACCTAACCCGCAAATGCGTTAGGCGCCAAACTCCGGGATGACTCATGGTGCCGATTCGTGGCGACGGGTGGGACGCCCGTTCTGCTATTGATGTCGTTCACCCGGCGCGGTGGAGGCGCGCTAGCCGCTGAAATTCGACCCGGGAATCCACGGGCTGAGCTTGGCGTCGTTTCGCGACTTCTCGGGGAAACTGCGAACGTGGCCATCGATACACAGGATCTCCGTATTGTTCATATGGGGAAACTCTCCGCCGGCCGCCTTGCTCGCCGCGTCGCCCTGGCCGATGATCCGTTGATCCCACATAACCGGCATGCCGGCGGGGCTGCGGTGGTATTTGGCGAACGTCTCCGTGTTTGAACTGTCGGAGAATGGCGCAAAGGTGTATGGGCCGTCAAGCGGCAGGCCCGCCAATCCGCCGATCGGGATTTTCCCGAGATTCGTCACCGCCCCGGGCTGCCCCTCAGCGAAGAACGAGTAGTAGATGTAGGCCCAGTTCTGATTCGGCGGCGGATAGGTGTTCAGCGACGCGGGCACAGCCGTGCAGTACCATATGCTCTCGCGGATGTTCTGCTTGGTGATAGTGCTCTTCATGTACGGGTTCAGCGCCTCCACCACGCAGTACTTCTGCGAGGTGGCGTTGGTCAGATCGTATCCTCTCCACGCGAATGGAAGCCGCCCGTCATTGTCCTGGGCATATGAGATGATGGCGGTGCCGATCTGCTTCAGCTGGCTGATGCACTTGGTCTGAATGCTTCGCTGCCGCGCTTTGGCAAACACCGGAAACAATATGGCCGCCAGGATGGCGATAATCGCGATCACCACCAGCAGCTCAATGAGCGTGAAAGCCCGTCGCGACATCCTGATCTCCGCAGCCTCGTTAGGCGCCAGATTCAATTGCGTATCCCTTGCTGAACGTGGATTCCCGGCACTGCACCACCGCGGTGCTATTCGGCCGGCATCTGATCGATAATAACTTCACAGTGCGCGCGGCGGAGCACACTCTCCGACGCATCGTCGTCGGCCCGCCCCTCGCCCGGCGGCCGGCTCAGAACCAGGGTCTTGATCTTGAGCGTCTCGACCATCTGAAGGACGCCCTCGTTCCGGTCCCGGCTTCGCTGGATATGGCGGAACGGGCGCAGGCCGTATTTCCGCACGGTCGCCTCGCACTGGTCCAGCAGCGCCTGGGCAGCGTCCTCGGCCTCCGGCATGGGGGTGTTCAGCGGCATCGTGCGGGGAACGGTGAGCAGGTAAACCAGGTGAATATCGGATTTCGCGTCGCGCCCGAGACGGCACGCGGTTGAAACGGCGTGCTCCGCCGCGTCCGGGTAAAGCAGCGGAACAAGGGTCCCCGTTCCCTGAACGGCCGTGCTCGTGTCCGCGATTCCACCGGCCTGCAGCGACTTCCTCGCCTCATCGACAGTGGAAGCGATCGGGAGGCGGCTGCGAAGCCCCGGCACCGATTTCAGCGTCGCGAGGACGTTCTCAGGAAGCTGCGCCAGCACCATGCGCGCGTCCGCGGATTCGATAAAGTGGATGGCGTCAAGAAACGTCTCGCCACCCTCGGAGGTAACGTCTGCCAAATGCGTGCAGTCGATGATGATGCCGTGCGGATGCTTCCGCAGCAGCAGGTTCGTCACCGCCTTGATGGTCAGCCACTGGTTGTCCCGTATGTCGCCGTACAGGCGAACGCTGTCTTCACGCGCTTCAACTATCATTCCGCACGCACCTCTGAACCAACACCAGAATTGTTATAGTACACCTGATTATAGCAGGCGCCTTGCAGTTTGTCTACGCGCGGCGCTCACCGTTTGGCCCGGCTGGATCGGCCGTCCACAACGATGAGCATCCCCCGTAGACTGCCTCCCCGGAGCACCCGCACGAGGCGGCGCAGAACGCTGCGCTCGGCCGTGACCAGGTCCTTCAACACAACGATGCCCGCGTAACGCCTCGGCGCGAAATGCGAGCGGGACGTGAAGTCGCTATCCGCCGTCACCAGTACCGCCTTCATCCCGGCCGCCAACGCCGCGACTTCTTCGTCCGTCGCCCGAGGGTCCGCCACGTCTACGACGCGCTCAACGCGAAAACCCTCCTCCAGAAGCGCGTCGATGATCGGTCCGGGAACACAGTGATCTGCCAATATCTTCACTCATTCATCTTAACCCTTCCGCATTCCTCCGGTCCGTCATCGGTCGACGCAAGCTTCCCGGGGCGGCATATAATGCTTATACGCGTTGCGCCGTGCAGCGCAGGTAATATCTGAAACGCTTATGTCTCAACACTCAAAGAAAAACACAATCATCGAAGATCAGCCGTCACCGGCGGAAGCGACGGCGGATTCTGCTTCGCCGGACACAGCGATCGCCGCGTTGGAAGAAAGAGTCCGCGCCGCCGAAGACGCGGCTCTTCGGTCAACGGCTGAATTCCAGAACCTGAAACGCCGCCAGCGCGAGGAGATGGAACGCCTTCAGGATACCGCGACCAAGGAACTCGTCCTTTCCCTGCTGCCGGTCGTGGACGACCTGGAGCGCGCCCTCGACGCGGCCGGATCCACCGCGAACTCTGAAGCGTTGAAGAATGGCGTCGAACTGACGCTGACCAAATTGCTCGCCGCGCTCGGAACCGTCGGCGTCCAGAAACTGCCCGCCGTCGGCGAACAGTTCGACCCGTTCCTCCACGAGGCGGCGATGCAGCTTGAACCATCCGAATCGTACCCCTCGGGGACTATCGCACAGGAACTCCGTTCGGGCTATACCCAGCACGGGCACGTCATCCGGCCCAGCCTCGTCGGCGTCGCGCACGACTGACCCATTCCCTGAGAAATGAGAATATGACGGACACACAACAAACCACAGCCTCCGCCCTGCTTGACGCAATAGCCCGATACGATGCAGACGCGATCTCATCCATCGTAACGGATGACGCCCTTCTCCTCGTTCCCGAGCGCCCAGCCTATGTGGGTCCGGAAGGCGCGGCGGAGATGATCCGCGACCTGTCACGCACATTCGTCGAGTGGAACCCCAGGGCGCTGCGTGTCGCATCGGAGGCCGGCGTCTCGACCGTCGAGTGGACCTGCACCATCACCGATTTTGGCGGGTCTGAATCTTGCCTGGACGGCTGTACTGTCCTGGATTTCCGGGACGGCAAAATACAGCGCGCCCGATTCTACTTCCGTCCGGAAGACAGAGACCAATAGCTCCGGTGCCAAACGCTCCTCTGTTATTCGCTTTGGGGCTGCCGAATTCGCTCGCCGGGTCTACGGTGTTCACGGCCCTGGTGCTGTCCGCCACGTATGCGCTGCTTCGTGCCCTCATCAGAGTCGAGCCGATGCGCCGCCCCGCGAACGGAAGCATCGATGAGGACGAAATGCCGCCATCCGATGAGAGCGGCGTCGAATATGGTTCGACGGCGGATTCCGAACCGGTCGAGGAACCCGGGCCGGCGACAATCACCGCCGGAACGGTTGAGGTTGAGCCCGCCGGCCGCCCCGTCTCGCTGGAGGCCCTCATGGTTCACGGCATCCACATCGCGGTGGGCAATCCCGTTGCGCACGTGATGCAGGCGGTGCGCAGAGGCGATTCGACCGCGGCGCCTGTCATCGAGAAGGACAATGCGGGCCGCGCCACACGGGTGACCCGCGAATACAAGATCGACCAACAGGCGATCCAGTTCGTATTTGAACGCGATGCACCGGACGACCACCTCTTGCTGACAGACATACAGATTCTCAACGATTAGAACCGGAGATACCGGGTCCGTGTCATACGTATCGCTTTACCGAAAGTACAGATCACAGGGGTTCGACGAGGTCCTCGGGCAGCGTCACGTCACCCAGACCCTGAAGAACGCCCTCGCCGCGGGGCGTGTCCCCCACGCCTACCTGTTCACGGGCCCCCGTGGTACCGGCAAGACCTCCACGGCCCGCATACTGGCCAAGGCGCTCAACTGCACCTCGTTCGATAAGCCCACCCCAGACCCGTGCGGCCACTGCGAAGCCTGCATCCGCATCCGGGACGGCTCCAGCATGGACGTGATGGAAATCGACGCCGCCAGCACCCGCGGAATCGACGACATGCGCGAACTCAGGGAGCGTGTCAAATACGCGCCCGCTGAAGAACGATATAAAGTTTACATAGTTGACGAAGTTCATCAACTTAGCGGCGATGCGTTTAATGCGTTTCTTAAGACTTTGGAGGAACCGCCGGCTAACGTCATTTTCGTGCTGGCCACTACCGAGGTTCACAAGGTTCCCGCCACCATCCTGAGCCGGTGCCAGCGATTCGATTTCCGGCGCGGCGGGCTTGCCGACCTGAAGGAACGCATCGAGACGGTGTGCAAGGGCGAGAACTGGTCCATCACGCCAGAGGCTGTGACGGCCCTGGCCGTGGGCGCGAACGGAGGCTATCGCGATGCGCTGAGCCTGTTGGAACAGGTGGCCGCCTATACCTCCGGGGCCGGCGCAATAACGCTGGACGACGTGGGAATCGTCCTCGGCAGTATGGCCGACGAGCAGTTGCTGGCCGCCGTGGACGCCGTCATCAAGCGCGATCCCGCCGCCTGCTTCAAGGTGGTTGACGAAGCGTTGGCCGCCGGCGTTGAGGTTCGGCAGTTCATCACCGGTCTGCGCCGGCGATTCCGTGACCTGCTGATGATCGCGGTGGGCGCGGTCACCGAGGACTCTGCCGTCGTTGCCAGCCAGCGGGAACACCTCCAGGAGCAGGCGAAGGCGCTGCCGCAGGCCGATTGCGTCTGGTGTATCGACCAGTTGAATGAAGCGGAGCGAGACCTGCGATGGTCGCCGCAGCAGCGCCTCCTGCTGGAGACAACGCTGGTGAGGCTCGCCACGCGCAGCGATCGATCCGCCGCCGCTCCGCAACCCTCCGCGCCGGCCCACGCGGCCGCAGCGGTACATGAGCGCCCGGCGGCCGCACCCGCGCCACGAAAGCCCGCGCCACATCCGCAGCCTCCGCAGGCCGCGGCGCCGCCACAACGGTCGAACGGCCGCCAGCCAACACCCCCGCCATCGATCGACCCGCCGGACGGAGAGATCTACCACCCGACGCCGGACGACCTGCCCGGCCTCGCTGACGCGTGGGCTAGGATGGTCGCGCAGATGAAAGGCAGCAGCAAGGAGAGAAGCCGGGGCATGTCCGCGTTGCGAGTCGAACGCGGTATGCTCATTATCGGCGGACCCATTGAGATGTGGGTCGATAAATCCAATGAACTGCGCGAAAAGATACAGGAGTCGTTCGCCAAAGCGTATGGCAAACGCGTGCCTCTGCGCTTTATCCACGTTCCAGTCGGTCCTGGCGATGACGAGGAACGGCCGCCGGAAGCCCCGCCTGCCCGGGAGGCATCCATGCCGAGCCTTGAAGACCTGGCGGGAAGTATATTTGACGTCGGGTCGGACGACGATTCACCGAACCCATTCACGGAGTGAACACCCCGCCCACATCGCGCGGGCAAGAGGAGATTGATATGGCCGGACCATTTGGCGGAATGCCGAACATCGCGAAGATCATGAAGGAAGCCCAGCAGATGGGCGACAAAATGAAGAAGGTCGAGGAGGAGCTCAAGACCATCCAGGTTGAGGCGGCCAGCGGCGGCGGCATGGTCAAGGCCGTCGTGACCGGCTCCGGCGACCTCCTCTCCATTAAGATCGCCCCGGAGGTTGTAGACCCGGAGGACGTGGAAATGCTGGAGGACCTGGTGGTAACCGCCATCCGCGAAGCGCTGGAGTCCGCCCAGGAGCTGCGCGAGGAGAAGCTTGGCGGGGTCACCGCCGGCCTGCAGGGCATGAAGGTACCGGGACTGCCGTTCTAGCGGCTGAGGGCTGAGGGCCGAGGGCTGAGGGCTGAGGGCTGGGGGCTGAGGGCTGAGAGCTGAGGGCTGAGGGCTGAGAGCCGAGGGCTGAGGAATGAGGGGGTTGTAGATTCATGGTTGGTCAGCCAATCCCCTTCCATTGAGATGGCGGGTTGGGCTTAGCGAACTCGGCCTTCGCCGGCTGCGGAATCCTCGGCGTTGGGTGACACCATTATAGCGCTGCGATCAGAGCTTCCAGGTTGGTGGTCGGCGTCTGGCACGCGAAGTCTTTGCACACATAGGCCGTAGCTTTACTGTCAACCACCTTCATCTCGGCGAGCCACGGCGCAGCGGAAAACGCCGACGAATGAAGAAGGGATGTGGTCGGCAGAAAGCGCGCCTGTACGGCTCGGACCATCGCCAGGGTGTCGGCCGACTTCGGATCGCCTGCGATAACAACCTGGGCGGGGGGCGTGATCATAGTGTCCAGCGCGCAAAGCATGGCCGGGATGCTTTCCGGGCTATCACCGAACGTGCCCGAGGCGGCTGTCACCGTTGCCGCGCCCTTCTCGCGCCACGCCGCCTCGCCGGTCATCTCGGCAAGACGGAACAGCACGGATGCGGCGACCGAGTTTCCCGCCGGTTCGGCGCCGTCGTACTGGTGCTCGTACTGCCCGGCCGCGAACAGGAAGCCGCCCGTGTCCGGAATCCAGAACCGTTCCACCATCACCCGCGCAATGTCGATCGCCGCTGCCAGGTAGCGCACATCCAGGGAAGCCTCATAGAGATCGAGCAGGCCCTGGGCGAAGAACGCGTGGTCGTCCAGGAAACCCTCTACCGCCACCTCGCCGTCACGATAGCGCCGGTGCAGCGTCCGCTTGTCCGCGTCCCACAGTCTGCCCAGCATGAAATCAGACGCGCTCCTGGCTGCTTGAAGATAGTCCTCGTCGCCGATTGCCCGGTACGCATGGCTGAAACCCGATATCATCAGGCCGTTCCAGCTTGTGAGAATCTTGTCGTCCAGCAATGGACGCCGACGCAGCTCCCGAGTGCGCAGGAGGATCTCCATCGAATCGCTCAGCAGCTCGCGGACGTTCCGTTCGCTGATGCCGTATTCCTCGGACAAGCCCTCCGTGCTCGCGGAAACCGAGAGGACCGTCTCGCCGCGCTCGAAATTGCCTTCGTCCGTCACGCCGAAGTAGGCGTTCACGATCCGCGCGGTCTTCTCGCCAAGGGCCGCCTCGGTTTGCTTCGGAGTCCACGTGTAGAAGGCGCCCTCGCGGGACACCCCGGTCGCATCGACGCTGTCCGCGTCCTCGGCGCTGTAGAACGCGCCTTCGGGGCTGGTCAGATCGCGCCGCACGTAGGTCGCGATGTCGTACACGATGCCGGCCAGGTCGCCATTGAGCGTTAACTGGAATGCGTGCGCTGCAACGCTCATCAACTGGGCCTGGTCATAGAGCATCTTCTCGAAGTGCGGGACGCCCCAATGCGCGTCAACACTGTAACGCGAGAACCCGCCACCGAGATGGTCGTGGATGCCGCCGACCGCCATAGACCGGAGCGTCTGGACGACCATGCCCAGTGCTTCCTGATCTCCGGTGCGTGCGTGATATCGCAGGAGGAACTCGAGGCCCGCCGGGCGAGGGAACTTGGGCGCCCGCCCGAACCCGCCGTTCTGGTGGTCAAACAGGCCGTCGAACGCTGCGTAGCCGGCGTCGAGCGTGAACTCGCCGATCTCCGGTCGCTCCGCCGCGTTGGCCGCGCCGAGGCCATCCAGCGCGGCCGCGACCTTGGCCGCTTGCGAACGGAAGCCGTCCGGGTAGGTGGTCCACAACTCGTGGATGCGGTGCAAAACGTCCACGAAGCCGGGCCGGCCGAACGCGGAGGTGGGCGGAAAATAGGTACCTCCGTAGAACGGCTCTAGATCGGGCGTGAGCCACACAGAAAGCGGCCAGCCACCCTGCTGCCCCATCGCCTGGACGGCGAGCATGAAGCGGTGGTCCACGTCCGGCCGCTCCTCGCGGTCGACCTTCACGTTGATGAAATACCGGTTCATCACGTCCGCCACGTCCGGGTTTTCGAACGACTCGCGCTCCATCACGTGGCACCAGTGGCACGTGGAGTAGCCGATGGAGACGAAGAGCGGTTTGTCCTCCGCCTTCGCCAGGGCGAGCGTTTCGTCGTTCCACGCGCGCCACTCAACGGGGTTGTGAGCGTGCTGGAGGAGATAGGGGGACTTCTCGTGGATCAGGCTGTTGGTGTGATCAGGCATACCGTAAGAACCACGCGACGTGGTCTTTGATTCCGTCTGGCGCTTCCCGGTCCATCAAACGCGGAGAGGTGACACCGCAATCGGCAGTCAGACCGATACGTTCACCGCTTCTGCAACATGGCGCGGTGGAGGGATCGGCTGCCCTTGTTCCTGTAAGACCTCGATGTAGACCGCGATGGCCTCGCGTACGTTGAGTTGGGCATCAGCAAGAGTGTCGCCCAGGCTCACGCAACCGGGAAGATCCGGCACGATGGCGCCCCAGTTGGTCTCACCCTTCTCATACAGGACCGTATACTCGGCCATTGTCTCTACCTCAAGCCGGCTTGCTTCAGGATGGCCCTCAGCGTTCCCGGCGGTATGTCATCACTTGGATGCCCTTCGTGCGAACGAGGAACCAACCGTCATCCCTGATCATCAAGAGAACGTCGCGCACTTTCATGATAACACACGAACGGTAGATCGCCCATGGTCAAGCGGCTCATCGCCTTCGCCCTACGCCAAACTTTCCAGCAGCGTCAGGCGATCCTTCAGAGCCGACTGCTTCCCCAGCAGTTCGATTTCGATGGCGCGTTCCTTCTCGATGACTTCCGGCGGCGCCTTACCGACAAACGCCTGGTTGCCGAGTTTGCCCTGAGTGCGCTGGAGGTCTTTCTCGATGGCCAGCAGGTCCTTATTTGCCTTGGCGGTCGCGACCGGGATATCGAGCAGTCCCTCCACCGGCACGTAGATCTCCGCGGCGGGGGAATGGGCCGGCCACGATTTCGCGGGGCGTTCGGACGCCATATTCACTTCAGCGCGCGCGAGGTGCTTGATGAGCCACCCGGCGTCGGCGAGCGCGGCGTCGGTACCGTTGACCGGGCAGATAGTGGCGGTAATCGGCTGGCCGGGCGGGATGTTGATGGCCGCGCGCACCGAGCGCAGTGCCTCCACCACGCCGAACGCGGCAAGCATCTCCTCCTCCGCGGCGAGGTTGCGCCACGACGGCTGAGCGACCGGGTACTGCGCCACGATGAGCGGAGTCGGGGAGGCGCACGCGGGCGCACCCGACTGGACCGCTGCATAAAGCTCTTCCGTCACGAACGGCATGAACGGGTGCAGCAATCGCAGGGTCTGCTCCAGCACGCCAATGAGAACGGCCTGCGCATCGGCGCGGTCCGGTCCCTGAAGGCGCGTCTTCGCCATCTCCACGTACCAGTCGCAGTACTCGTTCCACACGAACTCATAGATGGCGCGGCCGGCATCGTCGAGGTTGTAAGCCTCCAGCGAGGCTGCCACCGCCTCGGTAGTGGCCGACAGGCGGCTGATAATCCAGCGGTCCGCCGCATTGAGGGTGGCGATCTTCGCTGGGTCGAAGCCGCCTTCGAACGCCGGATGCGTGAAGCCTTCTTCCACGTTCATCAGCACGAACCGCGTGGCGTTCCAGAGCTTGTTCGCGAAATTGCGGCTTTCGGCCATGCGGCTTTCATTGAACCGTACGTCCTGTCCCTTGGCGGCCATGAACAGCAAGCCGAGACGCGTTGCGTCAGTACCGTACTTCGCGATCATCTCCAGTGGGTCCACGCCTGTGCCGAGGCTCTTGCTCATGCGCCGGCCGTCGGTCGCCTGAATCGTGGCGTGTACGTACACGTCGTTGTATGGGATCTTGTCCAGGTAGTGCTCGCTCATCGAGATCATGCGCGCGATCCAAAGGTACAGGATATCGCGCGCGGTGATCATCAGGTTGGTGGGGTAGAAGTACTCCAGTTCGGGCGTCTTGTCCGGCCAGCCGAGCACGGCCATCGGCCACAAGGCGGACGAGAACCAGGTATCCAGCGTGTCGTCATCCTGCACGACCGCGCCACCGCATTTGGGGCACCTGTCCGGCGCGGTTGCCTGGACGGTGATCTCCCGGCAGTCCTTACAGAAATACGCCGGGATCCGGTGTCCCCACCAGAGCTGGCGCGAGATATTCCAGTCGCGAAGGTTCTCGATCCACTGTGCCGTCTGCTGGGCGAAACGTTCCGGGAAATACGTCACCTGCCCCTCGCCGATGACGCCGAGCGTACGCTTCGCGAGGTCTTTCTCACGGCACCACCACTGGTCCAGCAGCAGCGGTTCGATGATGGTGTGGCAGCGCGCGCAATGGCCTACAGCATGGGTGTAGTCCTCTATCTTCTCGAGCAGACCCAGCGCCTCCAGGTCGGCAACCACCCTTTCGCGGCACGCGAAGCGGTCCAGCCCCGCGTATGCGCCGGCCGCCTCCGTCATTTTCCCATCTTCTCCGATGACCGAGATCTGCTCCAGGTTGTTGCGCAGTCCGGCCTGGTAGTCGTTCGGGTCGTGAGCGGGCGTCACCTTCACCACGCCGGTCCCGAACTCCAGGTCCACCAGGATATCGTCGGCGATGACAGGTATATCGCGGTCCATCAGAGGCAGGCGGACGGTCTTACCGATGAGGCCGTTCCAGCGGGGATCCCTGCTGTTCACGGCAACGGCGGTATCTCCCAGCATGGTCTCCGGCCGCGTTGTGGCCACGACTACCGATCCGGAACCGTCGGCCAGGGGGTAGCGGAGGTGCCAGAGGCTGGAAACTTCGTCGTCGTGCTCAACTTCAAGGTCCGATAATGTGGTGCCGTCCTTCACGCACCAGTTGACGACCCGTTTGCCGCGGTAGATGAAGCCGTCGTTGTACAGGCGGACGAACGACTCGGTGACCGCGCGGTAATAGCGGTCGTCCATTGTGAAGCGCTCGCGGGACCAATCGTAGGAGCAGCCGAGCGCCTTCAACTGGCCGATGATCTTTCCGCCGTAGAGCTCCTTCCACGCCCAGGCGTGTTTCAGAAACTCGTCGCGTCCGATTTCGACCGGGTTGATTCCCTGTGCGCGAAGCGAATCGCGGACCTTGATGGTGGTGCTGATGCTCGCGTGGTCGGTTCCGGGGACGCAGAGCGTGTTGAAGCCGCTCATGCGCTTCCAGCGGATGAGCGTGTCATGAATCGCGTGCTGGAGGCCGTGACCGAGATGGAGTTCGCCGGTCACGTTGGGAGGGGGAATGGTGATGCAGTAAGGCGTGCGGCTGTGATCGACCTCGGCCCTGAAGTAGCCGCCTTCGTCCCAGATGCCCAGCCATTTGGCCTCCACGGCCGTCGGTTCGTATGCTTTCGCCAGTTCGGTCATCGATCCCCCCGGGAAACGTGCAAAAAAGCCCCGCCCGTTCGGGCGAGGCGAATCGGTTTGGTACTCCCATGCTAGCAGACGGCGCGGAAGGCGTCAAAATGCGTGTCTCCGGTGATGGAGCCACCGAGGACAGAGAGGAAACGGAGGTTCACGGAGGAGTAGTGTAGTTGGCGGGGCTACACTGACAGCAGCACTTGAATGGCGAATGGAGGCACTCGAATTGGCGATCGATTCACTGTCCAGGGTCTTTGAGGGTTGGGAGGGGTACAACACCAGCCTAGTGCACGCGATTGAGCCGCTGACGGCGGAGCAACTGGCATTTCGGCCCGCTCCCGCCATGTCTTCGGTCGGCGAGGTAGCCGCACATATCGCCTTCGGCCGTGTGGGCTGGTTCCACAACATGGGCGCTCCAGGCGCCTCCGCGCTGGCGGAGCAGATATCGGCGATCGAGAAGCCCGGCGGCCGCGCCACCGGCCCGATGAGCGAAGACCCTTCGGAACTGGTGAACTGGCTCAACGCCACGTGGGCGATGGTCGAAGGAACCCTCGGGGCGTGGACGGTGGAGGATCTGGCGGTAACGTATCCGCACACCTACTGGGGCAAGACATACGCCGTATCGCGGCAGTGGACCATCTTCCGCATCCTGGCTCACGATATCCACCACGGCGGCCAGCTTACGGTGATGCTTGGGATGCAGGGCATCGAACCGCCGGAGTTGTCCTCACTGGGCGGCCACCTGACGGAGCCGCCGCTGTGGGACGGGCAGTAGCGGCGTGGACGAGGTCGTCCAGCACGCACAAGAGGTGAGAGGCTACCGCGGTGTCATGCTGAGCGCAGCGAAGGACCTCGACCTTACGTCGAGATGCTGCGCTGCGCTCAGCATGACACCTTCGAGACCTATCGCTCAACCGTTGCCCTCTGCCTGATGTCGGCGCTGGAGGTTCCGATCTGGATTTCGTACCTGCCCGGCGTCACCACGAACTTGCCCACGGTTTCGTCATACCACGCGAACGCGTCGTCCTTGAGCGTGAACTGCGCGTTCACCTTCTGGCCCGCGGCGATGTGGACGCGGCGGAACGCCTTGAGCTGCTTGATGGGCCGGTCCTTCGGCGCACCCACTTGGTGGACGTAGACTTGAACCACTTCGTCACCGTCTGTTCTACCGGTATTCGTGACGTCCAGAGAAAGGTCCACGCTATCGGTGGAGATCGATGTTTTGGGTTTGCCGTACTTGAACGATGTGTACGAGAGGCCGTGGCCGAACGGGTAGAGGACCTTTCCGCCGAAGTACCGGTAGGTACGGCCGGCCATGTTGTAGTCGGTGAACGGCGGCAGATCCTCGACGCTCTTGTAGAAAGTGACCGGCAGACGGCCGGCGGGGTTGTAGTCGCCAAACAGAACGTCGGCGACCGCATCGCCGTGCTGACCCGGGTACCAGGCCTGCACGATGGCCGGAATGCGATCGTTCGCCCAGTTGACTGCCAACGCGCTGCCGCTGAGAAGGACCAGCACAACCGGTTTCCCGGTGGCCGTCATCGCCTCGATGAAGTCCTCCTGCGCTTTCGGCAAATCGATGTTCGTCCGGTCACCGCCGGAGAAGCCGGGTACTTTGACGTCCATCTCCTCGCCTTCGAGGCGCGGCGAGATGCCCATGACCATCACAACTGCGTCGGATTTGGCCGCTTCGGCGAGAGCGTCGGCTTTCGTGGGGCTGTCCGCGGCCAGTTCGGAGCCTTTGAAGTACGTGACTTCAGCCTTCCCGGCGAGCTTGTCTTTTATGCCCTTCAATAAGGTGATGGGGTGGGAGGGGTCGCCGTTGTAGTTGCCCAGCATCACCTCGACGTCGTCGGCGTTCGGGCCAACGACCAGAAGCCTCTTCAGATCCTTCTTCAGCGGGAGGGACTGTTTCGCGTTTTTGAGAAGGACGATGGATTCCCTTGCGGTCTGCAAGGCGAGGGCATCGTGCTCGCTGGAGTCGTTCACGCTGAACGGGATGCTGTTGAACGGCACCAGTTCGGGAGGATCGAACATGCCGAGGCGGAAGCGGGCGATCAGGAGACGTTTGAGGGCGGCGTCGATTTGCTTCTCGGAAATCAGGCCCTGTTTCACTGCCTCCGGAAGCTGGCGGTAGGTGCCCCCGCAGTTCAATTCGGTTCCAGCCAGCACGGATATGGCCGCCGCTTCGGCGGCGGTTTTCACGGTCTTGTGTCCGCGATACACGTCCGAGACGGCGTCGCAATCGGAAACGACGTAGCCGTTGAAACCCCACTGGTCGCGAAGGATATCGGTCAGCAGGCGCTTGCTCGCGGTGCACGGCACACCGTCAGTGCGATTGTAGGCGCTCATCACGGAGAAGGCTTTGCCCTCCCGGACGGTGGCCTCGAAGGCGGGGAGATAGGTGTTGAACAGGTCCGAGTCCGAAACGACCGCGTCAAACGAGTGGCGGAGCGACTCGGGACCGCTGTGAACGGCGAAATGCTTGGAGGTGGATACCGTTTTCAGGTACTTCGGGTCGTCGCCCTGCATCCCCGTGACGAATGCGACGCCCATGCGTGACGTGAGGAAGGGGTCCTCGCCGTACGTTTCCTGGCCGCGGCCCCATCTGGGGTCACGAAAGATGTTGATGTTGGGCGACCAGAAGGTCAAACCGTAATACCCGTCGGTGTTGCCCTTTTTCTGTGCGTCACTGTACTTCGCCCTCGCTTCGTCGCTTATTACAGTCGCAACACGGTGATGCAGGTCGGTGTCCCAGGTTGCGGCGAGGCCGATGGCCTGCGGGAACACGGTTGCATGGCCGGCGCGCGCGACTCCGTGCAACGCTTCGTTCCACCAATCGTAATGTGGAATACCGAGGCGCGCAATTGCCGGCGCGTTGTTTTCCATCTGGGCGGCCTTCTCTTCGAGCGTGAGCCGGGAGATGAGGTCGTCGGCGCGCGCTGATATCGGCAGATTCGGGTCACGGAACGGCATCATGGAAGCCTCCTGCGCGAGGGCGGGCAAGGCCGCCAGAAGGAACGCCGGAATAATGAGCCGGCGAACGCGAACACGAATATTCATCAGATTCAACTCCGGTACAGTGGGTTCGTTGGTGGTCCCGCTACCGCCCCGGACCGTGAAGGCGGCAGATAGCTGTGGGTGTATTCGGCGTCAGGCGCCTGGTGATCGTCCTTGGACAATAGGGGTTTGCGCGGAGCCCGGTATCGGCACACAGCACGACGATACCCGCGGCAGGGGCTGCGGGAGCCGGCTCCGGTTCCGGCGGCGGCGGGTTGGCCGTTTCCGTCGCGGCGTCACCGGTGTCGCCGGTGGTATCGGTCGGTACGGGTGGGCTTGCAACGACCGGACGCGGTGCGGGCCGCGCGGGGACGGGGCTCAGGGCGGTGCCCGGATGGATGTCGCATTGTTGTGTCGGGGCGTCTTCGGGCTTGAATTTCCGCGTATTCCAGTGCGGGCAGTGATTGGTTGCGATCAGGCCGCTATCGGGGCAGATCTTGAGCGAGACCATCCCGTCCGCGCCGGGCGCCGGGGTAGCGATCTCGCGTTGTCCCGGCATTTCCGAGCCGGGAGGGCTCGTCAAATCCGGCCGGTTGCGCGGGTTAAGCTGCAATGCGCGCTGCATGAACGCGTCCCAGATCGGGATGCAGCATCTGCCGCCCGACGCGTGCAGAAGCGGTCGGAAATTGTCGTTTCCCACCCATACGGCGGTTGAGAGCTGAGGCGTAAACCCCACAAACCACACGTCGCGCTCGTCCGAAGTCGTGCCGGTCTTGCCGAATGAATCCGGGATCACTCCGGCAGCGCGGCCGGTGCCCATTGTGATCACGGCGCGCAGCATCTCGTCCATCTCCTGAACGACTTCCGGCCGCACAACCTCCTGCGGTTGCGGATTGGCCTGCTCCAGGGTGTTGCCGTCGCGATCCTTCACTTCGAGGATGGACAGAGGCTCGATGAACTTGCCTTTGACCGCGAACGCTCCGTACGCGCCGGCCATTTCGAGCGTGCTCCCGCCGCCGGCGCCAATGGCCGTCGGCAGGTACGGCGGCAGGCTGCCCTTCAGGCCCAATCGCCGCGCGACCTCGATGGCCTTCCTGATACCAATGGCATCCGCGGTATTGATGGCGGCGAGGTTGATGGACAGGGCCACGGCGGTGCGCAGCGAGACGCGGCCACGGTACCGCCCGTCATAGTTGCGGGGCGTCCATCGCTTGCCGTTCCCGGCCGGCCAGGAGCGCCGGGAGTCGCCGACCGTTCGATACTGGTTCCAGCCTTCGTTGAGCGCCGCCGTGTAAACGAACGGCTTGAACGACGAGCCCAACTGGCGCTTGTTGCTGATCGCGCGATTGAACTGCGATTTGCCCCACTCTTTGCCGCCCACCATGGCGCGGATGTAGCCGTTGTGGGGATCGACACACGTGAGGGCCGCCTCGGTTTTCGAGGTGACAAGGTGCTGGCTGGCGGCTGTCGCCAACCCTGCAACAACGGCCTGTTCCGCTGCCTGCTGCATCCCGTAGTGAAGGGTGGTCCGCACTTCGAGCCCGCCGCGGTCAACAGTCTCCGGCCCATAGCGTTCTTCCAGCTGGCGGACGACGTAATCGACGAAATGGGGGGCTTTCCACTCGTTGGTGACGTTGTTCTGCCTGGGGATCAGGCGGACGGGTTCCTGAGCCGCGGAGCGGGCTTGTTCCGGGGTTATGTAGGTCAGCTCGGCCATGCGCGCCAGCACGATGTTGCGCCGCTCTCGTGCCGCCGCCTTGTTCTTGAAGGGATCGAACTCGGTTGGCCGTTGCGGTATGCCCGCGAGCATGGCGGATTCGGCGAGATCGAGTTTGGAGACGGGCTTCCCGAAATAGCGCATTGCGGCAGCCTGCACCCCGTAGGAGCGCGCCCCATAGTACACTTCGTTCAAATAACCCTCGAGAATCTCCTTTTTGGAGTATTTTCGCTCCAGGCGAAGCGCGACGACCGCCTCCTGGAGTTTACGGCTCAGCGTTTTCTGCTTGCCGAGTTCATACGCGTTGCGAGCCAACTGCTGGGTGATGGTCGAACCGCCCTGGCCGAGATGGCCACCCTTCACGTTGGAAACTAGCGCGCGGCCGATCCCGTGCAGGTCCAGGCCCGAATGCGAGTAGAAACGATAGTCTTCGATGGCGACGGTCGCGTCCTGCAATTGCTGCGGGATGTCCTTGATGTGGATGTAGTCGCGGTTTTCGCTGAAGATTCGGGCGAGCAGCACGCCGTCCGCTGAATAAATGCGGGTGGCGGCGGAGGATAGCCCGAGTTCCTCGATGTTCGGGAGGCGCTGCGTGACCTGATACAGGGCCAGTGCGGCGAAGCCGACGACCGCCAGCAGGAACGACAGGCACCCGAATTGAAGCGCGTACTTAAGCCGCGACACGCGGCGGCGCCGTTTTCGGCGCACGGTTGTGCTCATGACAATAGGATGTTATCTCTATCGGGGCCACGATTGGAAGCGCGTCGATGCGCCGACGCCGGAGCGCCCACTTCATGAACGCCGGTCACCTCGTCGTGTCACGCAACGACCGGGCGTGAATAGCGCGGCCCAGCGTTGCGTCTGATATAATGGTAGTGGCCGCCCGCGCCTCCGGCTTCCCCACGGCCATTGTTTGCGGCGTCCCATCCCTCGGAGCCGTACGGCGCCGCTGCGTGGCAACTTGGAAAGCGGTTGAAACCGCAATATAGTGGAATGGCCCGTTCGCGCCGCGAAGCAGTTGATGGCGTGAGTTACCGCGAAATCGCACAGCCTATGGACATACCGTTCCTGTACAACAAGGCCGCCGCGGCGCCGCGCCGCGTGGATATCGCGGCGCTGCTCATCATCCTGCTTCATGCCGCCGCGCTTGTCCTCTTTGTAGTGAAGCCCCTGGAAGGCGCTGTCCTTTTCTGCGTTGGGCTTACAGTGGCAGTGGCGCTTGGGCGTCCCCTTCCCATACTCCTCGTCAGCCTTGCGCTGCTGTGGGTGAACGATCCGCTGGCCGACCTTTACCCGTTGTCACAGTATACGGCCTGGAAGGACGTGCTGCTTCTCGTCGTGTTCATCGGGTGGATGCTTCGCAGCCTGGTACTGCGGCGCCCCGTGGTGCTTGACAGCCCTATCTCGCGGCCGCTCTTGCTGCTCGTTATCGCTTTCCTGGTCGGGTGCATTAACAGTCCCAGCATGACGCACGCGGTCCTCGGGCTGAAGGCATGCGTGTTTTACAGCGTCTGGTATTTCGTGCTGCCGGAGATCATCCGGTCGAAGCGCGACGCGCGCGCACTGGTGATGGCGGTTCTTTTCGGCACCGTCTGCCTGTCTTTCTACAATTTCTGGGCCGTGCAGCAGCCGGCGTACGGGATATTCCCCGCGGGGCGCGACGGGCGGGTTCTGCCTGGCGCGCTGATGGTGCACTGGAGCCCGTCCAGTTCGTTCCTGCCGCCGGGAATCCTCTTCGGAATGGTGATCGCGCCGCGGCTGCGTATGTGGCGCAGGATCCTGGTGAATATCGCCGTGGTCATCGGTGTCGGCGGCCTCGTGGTGACGTCCGGCAGGGCGGCGTGGGGCATCCTGCTCATCACGACCCTGATCCTGAGCGCACTTGGTCGGCGGGCGGGGTTAACCCGCATCCTGCTGGTCGCCGTCATCGTGGCAGGCGTCATCCAGACGCAGATGTCGCTGGATGTGACCGAGAGAGCGGCGTCGGCATTTGAGAGCAATGACGTGAGCGCCGATGCGCGTGAGGCCGAGTTCACGACTGTCACCCTGCCCTTTGTCCTCTCCCATCCCTTCGGCGCGGGCACCGGATCGATGTCCGCTCAGGGTTCCGCAAAGGTGTGGGCAGGTGGATCGGACGTGGATTTTGTGCTTCAAAAGGGCATTATCCACAACGGTTTTCTACTCGTCGCCATCGAGATCGGCTGGGTGGGGCTTGCCGCATACATCTGGATGCTGATCGCCGCGATGGCCGCATCATGGCGGGCGTACAAGAAGGCCCGCGACCCCTTTGTCAAGGATCTCGCGCTCTCCTGCCTGGGCATTGTCTTCTTTTTCACAGCCATGAATTTTGCCTTGTCGATCCTGACGACGGCCCTGATCGGCTACGATATCTGGGTCTTCCTGGGGCTCATCACACTGCTCCCGCGTCTGGACGACGAGGCGACGAACGCCGCCGGGAGGCTGGCATCGTCCGTCGCCCCCGAACCCGTGGCCTGCCGATGAGGAACGCCGCGCGTCAACTCCCGGCAGACCGCAGCGTCGCCGTCGTCGCGAAGGCGGCGGGGTAAGCGCCCATGGCAGCGACAGACGAGGGGGCGACCAGCGAATCGAGCCCGGGTGTGCTCTACATTGAGCGTAACGCCGTGCTCGGCGGCACCGCCCGAATCCTGCTCCTGTGCATGCGAACGGCCCAGGAGATGGGACTCCGGCCCGTCCTCGCCTGCCCGGGCGAGGGCCGCCTGCCGGACGAAGCCCGCGCGATGGGCATCCCCGTCGAGCCATGCAACTTCACCGCGATGCAGCGAACGCGGAACCCCGCGAAGCTGCTCGGATACGTCGCCGGCCTTCGACACGAAGGCGCCAGCGTGACCCGAATCTGCCGCAAGCATCGCATCTCGCTCATTCACGTTCACGGACCGATCTCCGCGATGTACGCAGTCAACGCGGCGAAAGCACTCTCACTGCCCGTGATCTGCCATCTGCACGAGGCGACCCCGCCGACCCTGTATCACCGGCTGGCGTGGAGGTACGCGGCTCCCATCGTCACGGCGTTTGTGTGCGTTTCACAGGCGGTTCGCCGCCTCGCCGGTGAGATCGGGCTGCCGGAAGATCGAATCCGTATCGTATACAACGCCGTCGATCCGTCTTTCCTGGCCGATGATGTGAAGGCGGCGCCGGACATCGTCGGCCCGGGGCCGCACATCGGTGTTGTGGGCCTGATCGTGCCGCTGAAGGGGCAGGACGTCTTCCTGAGCGCCGCGGTCCGGCTCGTTGAGCGCCTGCCATCGGCGCACTTCTACATCGTGGGGTCGCTTGCCCACCCGGACGACCAGCCGTATCTGGATTGCCTTCGCGCGATGGCCGCCGCAGAGCCGCTCGCGGGACGCGTAACTATCACCGGATACCGCAGCGACATACCGCAACTGATGAAGGCGTGGGACGTGGTGGCCGTGCCGACCGTGTGGCCGGAGGCTTTCGGGTTGGTGGCCGCCGAGGCCATGGCCCTCGGCCGGCGCACCGTGGTGTCCGCTGCCGGCGGGCTGCCGGAGATCGTGGAGGATGGCGTTACGGGGCTGGTGGTACCGCCGAATGACGCGGAAGCCCTCGCGGACGCGATCGAGGACCTGGCATCGCGGCCTTTGGACGATCCGATTGGCGCGCGCGCCGCGCTTTCGATCCGCGAGCGGTTCAGCCCGGAGCGGTTTGCGGCGGCCATCCGGGAACTGTACAGCCAGTGCCTCCCGGGCGGGCAGTGAGCGATTGCGATTCAGCATGCAGACGCTATACTGAGGGCAACAGGAGACAGCCTTCGTGCGCATTGGCATTCATGCACATCTGCTTCATAGCGGCGAGAGTTACCGCAACGCGGGAATCAGCCAGTACATACGGTACCTGCTGACCGCCTTGCAGACCGAGGCGCACGACCACGAACTGATCGCTTTCGTCAACAGCGGCTTCAGCGAACCCGGCCTCCTGCCCAATACCCGGATCATCCAGTCGCGAGCGCCGGGCGAGAGCGCGTGGCGACGCATGTTGTTCGAGCAGATGTCGCTTCCCCTCCTCACCGCGCGCCTGCGCCTCGATGTGTTGCATGGAACGGCGTTTGCGCTGCCGATTGCGGGTACCTGCCCCGGCGTCGTCTCCGTGATGGATGTGGGCTTCCTGCGCTTCTCCGACAAGCATCTCAGCGCGAACAGGCGCTACCTTACGGCCATCAGCAAGGCGAGCGCCCGCCGCGCGAAACGTATCATCGGCATCAGCAAGGCGACCGCGGAGGATTGCATCTCGCTCTTGGGAGCGCCGCGCGATCGCGTGCGAATTGTGTACTGCGGCGTGGACCACGAGATCTACCGCCCGCAGCCCGCCGCGGATGTCGCCGCCTTTCGCACGGCAAAGGGGCTGCCGGACCGCTTTGCGTTGTTCGTCGGGACGCTGGAGCCGCGCAAGAACCTGTGGTCATTGTTGCGGGCGTTCTCGAAGGCGAGGAAGAACGGTCTCGAGCAGGATCTGGTGGTCGTCGGCGGTGCGGGCTGGCTCTTCGAGGACATGCTGCGGCGTGTTCGGGACGAGGGATTGGACGACGGCGTTCGATTTGTGGGTTACGCCAGCACGGACGAAATGTCTCTGTGGTATGCGGCAGCCGAGTATTTTGTCTACCCGTCGCTGCTCGAAGGCTTCGGACTGCCTGTCGCCGAGGCGATGGCTTGCGGCACGCCCGTCATCACCAGCAACGTATCATCGCTGCCGGAAGTTGGCGGAGACGCGGTCGAGTATGTGACGCCGACTGACGTGGAGGATATCGCCACGCGCCTTTCGGAAGTTGGTGGGGATGCCGACAAACGCTCCCGGATGCGGTGCGCTGGGTTGGACCGCGCGAGCGGGTTCCGATGGGACGAGGCCGCGCGGCAGACGCTGGCCGTTTACGAAGAAGCGAGGGCACTCTAAGTTACGCATGAAAGTTGCTATCATCCACGACTGGCTGAACCAGAACGGCGGCGCGGAGCGCGTACTGGAAGAGTTCCACGCCATGTACCCCGACGCGCCGATCTACACGAGCATGTACGACGCGGAGCGCATGCCCGCGGCGTATAAATCCTGGGACATCCGGACCACCTGGATGCAGCGCCTCCCGATGGTGACGAAGAAGCACCAGCTCTTCATGCCGTTGTTCCCGGCGGCGTTCGAAACGATCGACCTCTCCGGCTACGACCTCGCGATTTCCAGCAGCAGCGCGTTCTGCCATGGCGTGCTCACGCGCACCGAGGCGTGTCACGTGTGCTACTGCCATACACCGACGCGATTCATATGGAACTACTTCGACTACGCGAAGCGTGAGAGGCTGTCCGCCTGGAAGAGAAGACTACTAGCACCTTACCTGTTCAAACTCCGTCAGTGGGACAGGACTAGCGCGGATCGTGTGGACTATTGGATCGCCAACTCCGGCCTCGTGAAGGACCGCATCGCCAAGTACTACCGGCGGACTGCGGCGGTGATCTACCCTCCGGTGGACACGGCGCGCTTCGTGCCGGAAGCCGGCTACGATGACTACTACCTCGTGCTGAGCCGCCTGCTGCCGTACAAGCGGATCGACCTCGCTATCGAAGCGTGCAACCGCACGAAGAGCCGACTGCTGATCGCGGGGAGCGGCCGCGGGACGGAACAGCTGAAAAAGCTGGCCGGCCCGACCGTGGAGTTCCTGGGCCGCGTTCCGGAAGAACAGTTGAGCGGCCTCTACGCGCGCTGCAAGGCGTTCATCTTCCCCGGCGAGGAGGACTTTGGCCTCACGCCGCTGGAAGCCAACGCCGCCGGCCGCCCCACTATCGCCTTCAAGGCGGGTGGTACGCTGGACACGGTCCTACCCGGCGTCACCGGCGAGTACTTCACGGAGCCGACAGTGGACAGCCTGGTGGCCGCGATGACCGCCTTCAATCCCGACGCCTACGATCCCGCCAAAATCCGCGCCCACGCGGAGACGTTCGACACGAAGGTCTTCCGCGCGCAGTTCCAGGACTTCGTTAAGCGCAGTATGGAAGCGTACGCGAAGGGGATTCCGGTGTACGACCAGTAGGTCAACCAGTCAATGGGTCAATGAGTCAACGGGTCGATATCGGTCCGTTGACTCATTGACTCATTGACCCATTGACTGGTTTATCCTATTTCACTGCCGCAATCCTTCTTGCGGCTTCGGCGAGGAGTTCGCCGTTCTTGTCGCCGCTCACCGTGAGGCTCATGCGGAACCAGCCGTCGCCGTGGGGGCCGTAGCCCACGCCGGGGATCACCAGCACGCCGGCTTCCTCCAGCAGGCGCTTCGCCCACGCAATGCTGCTTCCACCGCCCGGAACGGGCGCCCAGACGTAGAACGTAGCCTTCGGCTTCGGGATACTCCACCCAGCTGCGTTAAGGCCGTCCACAAGGGCGTCGCGGCGCCTTGCGAAGAGGGCCAACGTCTCGTCCAGGCTGTGGGCCTGTTCGTTCAGGGCGTACGCTCCGGCGGCGCTCAGGGCCATGAAGCCCTTGCTGTCCACGTTGCTCTTCAGGCGGTTCAGGATGCCGATGATGTCCGAATTGCCCGCCGCGAAGCCCACGCGCCAGCCGGTCATGTTGAACGTCTTGGACAGCGAGTGCATCTCGATGGCCAGGTCCTTCGCGCCGGGCACCTGAAGGATACTGGGCGGCAAAAAGCCGTCGTAGTGGACCTCGGTGTACGCCGCGTCCTGGCAGACGATGATTTCGTACTCCTTCGCGAACGCGACCACTTCCTCGAAATACGACAGTTCGGCCACGGCGCCGGTCGGGTTGTTCGGGTAGTTGATGGTCATCAATTTCGCGCGTTTCGCCACGTCGGTCGGGATGTCTGCCAGCACCGGCTTCCATCCGTTTGCGGGCCCCATCGGCATCTCATAGACTTCGGCGCCGGCCATTTTCGCGCTGACTTTGTAGACCGTGTAGGCCGGATCCGGCGCGAGCACGAGGTCGCCGGGGTTCAGGAGAGACCAGCTAAGGTGCGCCAGGCCTTCCTTGCTGCCGATGGTGAGGAGCATTTCCGTCGCGGGATTCAGATCCACGCCGAACCGGCGCTTGAACCACGCGGATGCCGCTTCGAGGAACGGCGGGTAACCGCTGGCCGACTCGTCGTAACGGTGGAACTCCGGGTTGGCGACCGCTTCCTGGGCTGCGTGGATGATCGAGTCCGGCGTCGGGCGGTCGGGGTCGCCGATGCCGAGGTCGATGAGGTCTTTGCCTTCAGCGATGGCCTTGCGCTTGGCGGCGGCGATTTCGCCGAAGAGATACGGTGGGATGGCGGCCAAACGGTCCGCCGGATGGATTGTCATAAGTATCGTTTCCTGTTCATATGTACGCCGCCGGGGCGGCTTGCTCTAGAAATACCTGCCGGGAACGTAGTCCAGGTAGACTTTGTGCTGGAACGTTGAGTAAACGAGCGAGAGAGAGCGTTCGCCAACGATTCGGGTAACGCGCGCCTCTATGTTGACAGCCTGAAAAGTGGTCTCGTAGATCGGGTTCGGGGACGACAGTCCCTGCCGGAAGATGCCTGCATTCAGTGTGGCCGCCCAGACGGGCGAAAACAGATATTGGCCGCTCACTCTGAAGTTGCGCGTCTTCTGGTCGATGCCGACCGTTGCGAACGCCATCATCGACCACTTGGGCATCTTCCCATAGGAGAGGCTGGCGGTAATCGTTTGGCGTTCCGGCCGGATGATATCGGAATCCGGGGTGGGCCGGTAACCGAAGTCGCTGTAGTTGTAGACGAAGTTGGCGGACCCCATCTTGCCCAGCGGCTGCCGGGCGGTCACCGTTCCCTGGGTGGAGCGCCTCGCCGACCCGCTGCCAAACGACAGGCCCTGGCCGAAGGAGGCGTCCATCGCGAACCCGCCGCGCGCCTTGACCGTCGGGGCGATGATGCGGCCGCTTACGGATTGCGAGTTTACGCCTTGAACCGGGCCGTAGACGAGGGTTTTCCACGTGGGGTCGAGCATGGTGGTCGCCAGCCACTGGCGACCTACGGACCCGCCGACGGTCCAGGCGAATCCTGCGGCGAGCGGCCGGGGTGTGGATTGCGCAGACAGGTCCACGTTGCCCGTCGTCTGGTTCGCTTTAAGCGCCGGGGGCAGAGTCTGGCCGGCCTCCGGCGGCACATTTTCGTACCCCGTCGTCGCCTGGGTACGGCTGCCGAAGGCTGTGAAGGAGGTGTTGTATCCCTTTGCCTGATGGGAAAGGGACATGTTGGCCAGGGTGTAGCGAGCCAGCGCGCCGTAGCCGGTCCGTGTGTCCACATTGAAGTATCCGCGCGTGGACTGTCCCAGATTCTGGTTATGCGTCCACGACAGCCCCCAGTCGGGCGACGTGATGCGTGTCAGGGCGGCGGATCCGTCAGTGCCTCTCCCGAGATCGTACTTGGTGAGCAGGTCCAGCGCCCACCCTGGGACGGTGGCGCCGTAGAGGCCTTCCGGCGCGTTGAATTTCATCCGCAGCTGTGATGAACCTATCGCGCCGGCGGCGACGTAGTACGGTATGTCGAGCAGCGGCCCGCGCGGCCCCAGCCCGATGTATTGGGCGTAACCCAGGTGAGTGTTGTCCAGCGGTTTGACGTGGTAGGGGAGGGTGAGCCGCTCCTTACCGTTCAGGATCAGGCGGGCGTGCGTGAACTGGAGTTCGACCCCGGGAAGGAGAAGGACTCGCGATGCGCGCACCGCGAATGGGCTGGGCGTGAGGTCCGCAAACTCGAACTCGTGTGCCGGTAGCGGGCCTAACGCCTTTGTGAGCTCTCCCGTGAATCCACTGAACTCGAAAAGACCTCTCACTGGCTCATCGAGGCCAAACACCATGCCGGTGTGAGCCTCCCAGTTGTACTGGAAACGGTCCGCCGCGATGTGCTTGTCGCCGAAGGTGATCGTAAGCGCGCTTGCTCCCGGTTTGGATTCCGCCACTATGGTGGAACGCTCCAGCAGCATTTGAGCGCGGTCCGCGCTGATCTGCAGGCGTCCGATCTTGAACCGTACGCTGCCGGTCGCGTCAACGACGCCTTCAAAGTCGTTGTAAAGCAGGTAGTCCGCCCGGACCGAGACCGCGGCCGCCGACTGGCCAAACACGATCGGCCTGGAACTGAATTCCACGGTGATTTCCGCCGTGGCATGCCCGGCCGACGCCGTCACGGTTGCCCGGCCCGGCACGGTGCTGCTGGTCAACCGCACACTGGCCTGTCCGCCCTGGCTGGATGCGGCCGATTCGATGCTGCCCAGCGTGGTCGAGAAACGGATGGGGAGCCCGTTGGGCACCAGGCCGCCGCTGCGATCGCGAACCTCGGCTGTGATCGTGGTAGTGGTGGCGCCGTCCGCGAAAATCGCGGCGGGTTTGGCCGTGAGGCGAACGGTTTCGGCTTCCTGCGCGCGCGAGGCGCACTGGAGCGCAAGGGCTGCGAGACACAGGCCCGGGATGGCGCTGATGATGCGGAGTCTCATACCCTTATCTTAGGCAGACAGCGAAATGGACGCGGCGCGGTCAGGATCCTGCCCTGTGGAAGAACCCGCGGCGCCTGGCGGCCGGAGGGTCCGGGGCCGCTTCGGACGGCTGCACCTGCCCCGAGTCGTCGAGGACTCGCAGGATGGCGACGGTGACGTTGTCCGGGCCGCCGCGGGAGTTGGCAACGCCGATCAACTCTCCGCATGCGAGGGATGGCGGGGAGGCAACCGCCAACGCGGCAATCTCCGGGTCGGCAACCACGCCGGTGAGCCCGTCGGAGCAGAGCAGGAGGGTATCACCGGGCAAGAGGGGATAGCGGACGACGTCCGGCTGGACGGCGGGCTCGGGGCCGAGCGACCGCGTGATGATATTGCGGCGCGGGTGGTGTGCCGCTTCCTCCCGGGTGAGGATGCCCAATTGGACGTGCTCTTCCACGAGGGAGTGGTCGCGTGTCATCTGAGTGGCTATCCCGTCGCGGATCAGATAGGCACGGCTGTCTCCCGCCCAGGCAACCACCGCATCGCTGTCAACAATCGCCACCGTGGCCAGCGTGCAACCCATGCCGGAACGAGACGGAATCGCGCGGGCCGTATCGTATATCACGGCGTTGGCCTGCGAAAAGGCCCTGGCAACGGCATCTTCCACGGAGCCGTTGACGCCGCCGAAATACGCCTGTGCCAACGCCTTCAGCGCCATCTCAGAAGCGATCTGCCCGGCCGCGTGGCCCCCCATGCCGTCCGCTACGGCGTACAGCCGTCCCCGGTTCGCCAGAAGGACGGGATCTTCCGGTTCCCACCAATCGAATTTGTCTTCGTTGTTCTCGCGAACGCGGCCCAGATCCGTCTTGGCCGCGAATTGCACGGCGAGATGGATCTCGGGTGCCTGGCGCGGAGTCTCGCCCGGCGGGAGGTCGGCCGGCTGGAGTTCCGCCGTAATCTCATCCGGCGTCATCGGCGGACTCCTCCTCTTCCGCCGGCAGGGGAACGTACCGCAATGCCTCCCGCCCGAACACGATCTCCTGACCGGCCTCCAGGGTCTCCGTCGTCCCCGGAGCCAACCGCCGCCCCGAAATGAACGTCCCGTTGCTGCTGCCCGAGTCGATGATGGTTAACTGGCCGTCCGCCACCGTCAGCACGGCGTGGAAGCCGGAAACGAACGGATCACTGAGCACCACATCGTTGCCGGGCTTCCGTCCGATGCTGTTTGCGCCCTGCTTTACGGCGTAGGAGACTCCGGCGCCTTCCAGGTGGCCGGCCACCGGAGCCTCGGCATCGATCTCCTCACCGTCCGAGGGTTCCACGGGGTTGCCATCCGCGCCGGACAGATGGAACACCACCACGCCGAACTGGATGCGCTGGCCCGGCGCCACCTGGCGGTCTTCGCCGGGCGGCAGCACGGCGCTGCCCGTCTTCGTCCCGTTACTGCTCCCCTCATCCCGGACCGTCACCACGGTATCGTTGACGGTGATGATGGCGTGCCGCCTCGAAACCGACGGATCGGAGAGGAATACATCGGCCAGGATACGCCCAACGACGTTTTCGCCCTGTTTCAGCGGGTGCGATTCGCCGTCGCCTAACAGCCTGTAGCCCGGGACCGCGTCCGCGGCGCCGCCGGGCGTCGAATCGAGGCGGAAGCCGCAATCCGCGCACCACTCCGCCGTTGGGCCATTTTCCGCGCCGCATACCGGGCAGGGTGCGCCGGCGATCATCTGTGTTCTCTCGTCCATTGGGTTTCGTTCTCAGGTTCAGACGCGCGGGGCTGCGTCAGGAGCGCTTGCCGCGATCGAGGTCGAGCGACGTGCCGATCAAAGTCTTTTCCGCCGCGTTCGAGTCGCCGGCACGCAGGCTGCCGAGGGCTTGAGTGATATCCGCCGCGCGATCCGCCTGTCCGCCGGTGATCAGAATCTGTTGTGTGCGCTCGAGGTCCAGCATGGCCGTTCTGCTGTCGATCTGCTGGGTCCGCATGCCCATGAGGGTGCGTTCGAGCGTCTGCGAAGCCAGCGCCACCTGAAGCTCGGCGGCCACGCCGGTGTCTTCGGAAGCAGCGGCTTCGGACGGGTCCGCAATGAATCTCCATACCGCGTCCGCGCTGAGGCGTTCGGTTCGACCGGTCGCGGTGTTTTCAAACTCCACCTCAACCACCGCGCCGCGGAACTCTCCGGTGGGGCGCGGGCCGAAGTCCATTTCCGCCAGCAGCGTCAACGCGGCGCCCTGCTCCAGGTCCGCCACATCGACCTCGATGCCTTCCGGCGCGAATGCGAGCTTGTGACCGTAGACCTGGCGCACGCGATTCCATTTGGCGGGTTTGATTCTGAGCTTCGCGCCGCGCGCCGCCAGATTCATCATGGTCATCAGTTCGGAGCGGAATACTTCGGGCAGCAGTTCGGGGCGCGTGATGTAGTAATAGTTGCCTCCGCTGCGGCGGGCGATACCGGCCAGCAGTTCCTCGTTATACTCCGGGCCGAAGCCCAGCGCCGTAACGGTGATTCCACGCGATTTCTGTTCCGCCGCCTGCCCCACGATGCTCTGAAAATCCCGGATGCCCGCCGTCGGCTCGCCGTCGGTGAGCAGAAGGACGCGGTTGACCATGCCTGCCGATGCGACGGATGCGACCTGGTTGGCGGCCACCACGATGGCGTCATACAGGTTGGTGGTGTTGCCCGGAAGGATACGCTGGATGTGCTCCTTCAGTAATTGGCGGTTGACAACGCGGCGCGCCGGCACGATGACGTCCACATCTTCGGCGAACGTGACGATCGTGAGAACATCGCTTGGCTCCAGAAGGTCGATGATCTGCGCGCAGGCCCTCTGCACGTACTGCAACGGTTCGCCTTCCATGCTGCCGCTGCGGTCGATCGCGAGGGCCAGGTTGAGCGGCATGCGCGGGCCCCGGGCCAGGCCGCTGCCCGCCGCGCGCCACTGTACCATCAGGTGATCGCGGCTTTGGTCGGTGGACAGGAGGCTTCCGTGTTCGGGACGGCAGGTGAGGGTGAAATCGGCGCCGGGGGGCGGCGTCATCTGGGTTCTGTTGGCGTCCGGGAGGCTGGACGCGGCGCCGATAACGGTCTTGTCTGGATCGAAATTTTCCATAGTTGTTTCGCTCGGTGAATTGGGGACATCCATCAGACGCGTCCAGGAGCGATTCTGTTACGATCAGGCGCCCTGCGCCTCGGAAATGGCGCTTACGGCCAGTTTGTCTGCGCGCTCGTTCTCCGCGTGGCCGCTGTGACCGCTCACCTTGACCATCCTGAAACGGCCGCAGCGGGCAATCAGCGCTTTCGCTTCGGCAATCGCCTCCAGGTTGGCCTTGGGCTTCCACGGTCTGGTCAGGCAGCCGATGGCATAAGCGCTGTCGCTGTAGACGGTAACGTCGGCGTCGGCTGGGTCTTTCACGCGCTTCAGGGCCTCCGAAACGATTTTGAGTTCAGCGGTCTGATTAGTGCCAGGACCAAGCGGCACCGCCCACTCGCGTTCGTGTCCGTCGCATTGCGCCACGATTCCGCCGCCCGTTGGCTGCGGCCCTTTGAACTGGTTGCCGGAGCAAGCGCCATCTACCCAGAACTCGTATTTTCGCATAGAGATATAATGTGGATTCAGACCTCGGACGGGTACGCCCTACGCCGCCGGCGCCGTCGGGCCGTGGACGGGAAGTGTGAACGTGAATGTCGAGCCCTTGCCGTATTCGGAATCCAGCCAGATTTTGCCGCCGTGCAACTCCACCAGATTCTTCACCATGTTGAGGCCAAGGCCCGTGCCGGGAATGTTTTCGAAGCCCTTCGCTTTGACGCGGCTGAACTTTCCGAAGATCTTTGGCAATTGGTCCTTCGGGATGCCGAGACCCTGGTCCGCCACCGCCACCTGCACGCGATCCTCGGACGGCAGATAGGTGACCTTCAGGTTGATCTCGCCACCGTTCGGCGAGTATTTGCGCGCATTGCTGACGAGGTTGCTGACGATGCGATCCACCTTGACCTCGTCGGCTAGAACGGGTGGCGCGGCGGGGTCGATCTCCACCCGGTAGGTGTGCAGGCTGGTGTTTTCCTGGTCGAGGCGCACCACATCCTCCACGATCTCGCCGATGCGGACCGGCGCGAGATGGAGGTCCAGCGCCTTGCCGGCGTCGATCTTGGCAACGTTCAGGAGGTCGCTGATCATGCCCAGTTGGCGCTTGCAGGACTTGGCGATGATGCCGAGGAACTCCTGACGGTCCTCTTTGGTGAACATCTCCTCCTCGGGGTCCGAGAGCAGCGTTTCCGCGAAGCCCTTGATGGCCGCCATCGGGTTGCGCAGGTCGTGTGCGGCGGCGTCGATGAAGGACGTCTTGCCGCGTTCTGCATTGCGCACATCCGTGATGTCGCTGAAGACCGCTACCGCGCCGCTTGGTTCCTTGTCCTGTCCGTGAATCTGGGCGGCCTGCATCCGGAAGATGTACGGTTTGGTCTCGCCCTCGGCGCCAAGGTTGACGGTTATCTCCGCCATGCCTTCCTCGCCCTTGAGAGCGTCCTTAATGGTCGCAAGCGCCAGTTGATCGGGGATGATGTCGTCAATGGGATGCCCTACGCCCTCGTTGCCGTTCCCGTCGAGGTGGCAGATGCGGCGTGCAGACGGGTTCATTTCGCTGACGATACCGTCGCTCTGGACCATCAGCAGGCCAACGCTCACGCTTTCGAAGGTTGCCTCGTAGCGTTCCTTCTCCTCAATGATCTCCTCGAACATGCGGGCCTGCGCCAGCACCGAAGCGGCGTTGCGCGAGAGCATCGCGAGGAGTTTGACGTCTTCCGGCACGAACTGGCCGCCGAAGCGCTTGTTGAAGACCAGCATCAGGCCGGCGCGCTTGGTCTCGAGAACGCGGCCCTGCTCGTCCTTCCGCTCAACATCCAGCGGAACGATGAGGCCGTTGCGCGCGCCGAACTGCGCCAGCACCGGCGCCTCCGCGGGGTTTTTCCAGATGCGAGAATCGCCGGTCCGGAAGACCTCGGACGCCAGACCCTGCTTCGCGCTCACGCGGATGTCCGCCAGATACTCACCGGGGATCCCGAAGGCCGGTTCGCGCGCAACCAGTTCGTCCGTGCGGCGATCGTATGTCATATAGATCGCCTTTTCGGCCTGGATGATCATCGCCACCTTCATCAGGAGGCGGTTCAGCGTTTCCACGAACTCCGCCGGAGCGGTGATTGTGGCCGCAACCGGTTCTTCCTTGGCGCTCTGGTCGCTTTTCAGTGTTTCGACCTGGCCCTGTAGTTCCTTGAACTTCTTCAGCAGATCGCGGTACTTAGCCTGGAGTTCATCGTGCGGCATATCGCCGTCGCCATGTGTTATAGATGTCACAGTTGCCCTCTGTATTCGTGATTGGTGCATAAAAGGGGGGCCCTCATGGGGCACATGCGCATTATAACACGCGACCGAGGGGCGAGAGGCGAGGGCCGGGGCGCGAGCGCGTGCGGCGCCGCTCCGGGGGGTTGACAGAAAATGCGCCCCGAAGCAAAATAGGCTTGCGGTTTGCGGCGGCTGCGCGGCATACCAAGAGTGCCGCCCCGGAACACCGGCCGCAGGCGCGAGAGGAAGGTAGCTGCAATGGATACAGCATTGGATCACGGCTCGCCCATCAGTCAGGAACACGGCGCGCTTCGTGGCGTCCCGGGCCTGTCATGGGGGCGAAGCGGAGATTGCACGTTCATCGGCAGTCTCGTGGCGGCAACTTCCGTAACCCCGTTTCCCTGCCAGTATGAGGCGACGATGGGAGCGACGGGACTGGCGTTTCGTGTGAGATGGTATCAGGGGGATTCCGTGCAGCGGTGGTGCCCGTCGAGCCCCGTGGGCGAGTTTCCCGAGGAGCTTGAGGCCGCGCGAAAGGCCACCGGCTGGGCGCTCAGGGTCGAGTCTGAAGCAGACGGCATGGCGCGGCTGGCAGGCGACATCCTGTCCAGCATTACGGCTGGCCGGCCGGTTCTGGCCTACGATGAGAGTCTGAACGTTGCGGTTGTCTTCGGAGCTGAAGACGAAGGCCGCACCGTGCTGATGCACGACTATTTCCACGGCGATGAGCCCGTTCGCCGTCGCACGGCCGATCTGAAGATGATGGTAATCTTCCTGGGTGAACACTCGGAACCGATATCCGAACGCGATGGGGCGCTTCAGGGCCTGGGCATGGCTCTGCGTTTCCATCAGATGCGCCACGACCCGCCCGGCAACGAGGAAAAGGGTTACTGGCACGGCGCCACCGCGCTCGAAAAGTGGGCCGGGGACCTCGGTTTGTTCGACACGCTGACCGACTGGGAACGTGACAGCCTCTTCATGGTCAACTGGTGGAACTTCGAAGGGATGGCGGACGCCAGACTGCACGCCGCCCCGTTCATCCGCAAGGCGATTCCTCTGTTCCCGGACGCCGCAAGAGACCATTTGGAGCAGGCGGCGACCGTCTACGAAAACGAGGCCCGCAAACTCCGCGCGGTGCTCTACGGAGGGGAGTGCTTTACGGGGCCATGGACGTCCAGGACCATCAAGGATTGGACTCGCGCGACCCGGCAGGCCGAACAGGAGCTCCTGGGGTGCGCGGCGGAGGTTGAGACCGATGCCATGAAGCACATCGAGGCCGCGCTGGCGGTCCTCCAGTAGGTCGGGCACGGAGGCCCGACATACCGACAACGATGAACGATGGGCGACGAATCCGGCGCTCATCGTTCATCGTTCACCGTTTCCCTACTCCACCTGCCACTCGCAGATGCCGCCTGACCAGCCCGGCTTGAGCTGCACCTCAACCCGCAGGGCCGTCGTCTTCACACGGTTGAACGTCACTTCGTTGAACCGGTCCGGAGCGACGCCGTATTCGATCGCATTCGCCACGGGTACCCAGTTATCGCCGTCCTTGTAGAGCAGGCGCCAGGACGCGGGCAGGTCGCAGCCGCCCGATATATCGCGGTCCGCGAACCAGAACACGCGGGCTTTGGAGACCTGGGCCGGCTCGGGGAATGCAAGCTCGGCCCATTCGGACGTGCCCTTGTGGTCCCACCAGGAGAGCCGGGGATGGCCGGTATCGCTGGATTTCGAGGGCACGACTCCATCGTTGATGGCGGCCACCGAATCCAGATGCCAGCAATGCGATGCGGACGGCCGGCTTCGAAAGGCCAGGGTGGCGGGAACGGCCAGTTTGGCCTCAGCCGGCATCCACACGTTCATCGCGCCCGGTTCGCGGTTGGCGCTGGCGTAAAAAGGCACGGCGGTGAGCTCCGCTCCGGCAGTGCGTGATTTGCCGCCTGCCTCAACCCGGGCGCGGACCTTGCCGCGCACCACGGCGACGCCGCCCAGCGTGTTCGGTTCGTAATCGGCTGTGAACACCGCCTTCGGGTCGATGAAGAGGCGCCCGACACCTTGCGGGTTATCGGCCGATTCGACGCAGTAGACCACAGGGCCGCGGGTCAGGGCCACACGCCCGGTGTCGGCCTCGACCCTGGAATTCGCTTTCACCTGCCGGACCGGCATATCCATGTGGAGTTCGACGATGTCCCCGGCTTTCCACAGGCGGTGCAATCGGGCGTATCCGCGCACAATCTCGAGCCGGGTTGAGCTGCCGTTAACGCTCAGCGTCACGGCGCCAGCGGCCGGCAGGCCCTGCGGCTGATAGAGCTCTTCCCTCGATGACGCGCCCTGGCACCAGCGGGGGACGCGCACAAACAGGTCGAACTCCGCCGGCGTTTCGGTGTCCACGGAGAGGCTCATCTGGCCTTCCCACGGGTACCGTGTCATCTGCTTTAGCGTGACCTTCGTTCCGTCCAGGTCCAACGTGGCGCGGCTGCCAATGAACAAATTCACGTACGCCGCGTTGGGTTCCTGCGCGTAGATATATCCTGGCAGGGCGCCGGTAATCTTGAGGAACATCGGCGGGCAGCACGGGCAGTCGTGCCATTCCCAGCGGCGCAGGCCGTTTCCCGTGAGCGGGTTCTGGTAATAGTAGTGATCGCCGGCAAGGGCGACGCCGCCGGGAATGGCGTTGTACAGCGCCCGCTCCAGCTCGTCGATGTAGCGCGCGTCCCCGTACAGCAGGTTCATCGCGCGGTTGAAGAACCCCGAGGAGACGGCGGCGCACGTCTCCATGTAGCCGTCGTTGGGGAGGAAATAGTCCGGGCCGAACTTCTCGTCGTCGCCGATCGCCCCGCCCGCGCCCGTGATGTACATCTTGTGGTTGATGTAGCTGTCCCAGAACCGCTGGGCGGCGGCGTAGTAATCGGCGCGGTCGGTGACGTCGGCGAGTGCGGCGATGCCGGCGCAAAACAGGGTCGCCCGAACGGCGTGCCCTTCCAGCGACGTCTGTTGCGCCAGCGGCACGCGGTCCTGGCCGTAATCCCCGAAGCTCTTGTCCTTGCCGGTGCGACCCTCGTGCCGGCCGCGCGCGTCGATGAAGAACTGTGCCAGTTCCAGGTAACCCTTCGCGTTTACGGGCACCGAAACGCTCCGGACGGCGGCGGGATCGTCCCTGTACAGGAGGTAGAGCTTCACCAGGGCATCCTCGGGGCCGGAATGTCCAGGCACCACGTTGGCCTTGGGCGACGGACCGATGGTATCGCACATCAGGTTCGCCATCTTCGTGGCGGCTTCCAGAAGGGGAGCTTTGCCGGTGGCCCGGTAGTAATGGACGCCGGCCTCGATCATCATGCCCGCGTTGTACACGTCGTGCTGGCCCCGATCATCGCCGCCGTTCATGCCCCAGCGCTGGGACTGGGGGGCCATCGACTGGGTCCAGGTGTTCAGGTAGCCGACTGGGTCCTTGGCTTGCGCGGCGACGATGCGGGCGATGTAGCCGTCGATGCGCGCCTCGAGCGCGGCGTCCCGCTTCTCCGCCAGGTAATCCGCGGCGCCGGTGATCATCTCGTAGATCAGCCCATCGTACCACGGCGGACCCGCGTGCTGCCCCGTTTTACCGTCCCGCACGAGGTCGAAGTTGTTGATGGCCCCGCCGCGATCGTTCTCGAATTTGGTGAAGCAATCGTTGATCGTCACCTCGCGCCAGGTCTTCAGTTTGGGCGACCAGAACGGGTCGTCGATGCTTACCTGCGAGATGGGCACCGGCGTGAGGCGGTGCGGCTGGGCGATGGGGGCCTTTCCGGCCATGGCTTTGTCCTCCGCTGAGTATGATGAAGCCGCGAGCAGGCCCATCGCCACGCCGGCGATGGCGTTTCGGCGAATGGACCCGGTATGAACGGTAATCGGCAAAGTGGCGCTCCTCAGGGGTGTTTCCAGGGTGATTTCCCTCTCAGGATAGTCACCGTGACGGGTATCCCCAAAAACTAGGAGGAGCGATGAACGGTGAATCCTGCATTCATCGTTCATCGCTCCTCGTTCATCGTTTCCGCCCCCTCAGCCCTCTTCGGGCGGCATCACAATGCTCAGGTGCAGTTCGTCCAGTTGCGCCTGGTCCACCGGGCTGGGCGCGCCGCGTTTATGAACGCAATCAGTATATCTGATATGTCAAATAGTTGACAAGCAGGCGGGGGGGGGTATAATTCATATGAGCCAAACTCTTCTCGCGCGAAGTGACCACCAAGACACGCCACCGAGCGCCATGCTGTTCGCGAGGAGGTACGTCATGCAGTCTCGCTTGGGCCGTTTCGCGGCCCTCTCCCTTCCCCTTCTGTTCGTCTGCCCCGTCCGCGCGCAATCCGTTGACCCCACAGTCGTAGCGGCGGATACCGCGTATACGGCTAAACGGTATGCGGAGGCCATACCGCTCTACCAGCAGGTCGTCGCATCGAAACTGCCCGACGGTGTTCGGGCGCGCGCTCAGTTTCAGATCGGCTGGTCTTACTACAACTTGGACAACCGGAAGCAGGCGCAAGCCGAATGGGTGGCTGCGGCCGACAAGTTTCCCACCCAAGCTTCTTACGCGTGCAACTCTCTGCTTCGAGCAGGAAACAGTGCTGTTGGCGCTAAGGACTACACTTCGGCCGCGACATATTACCAGCGGGCTGCCGACACCTACACAACGGCGGCGGAAGCTCGCGAATTCGCGATTCAGGCTCGCTGTTGGCTCGGCAACGTCCACCTCAGAATGGCGGAACAGACCAAGCTCAGGGAATCCCGGACCGCCCTTGCCACGGGATCGGTCACAACCGGCGAGGAAATCTGGAAGCAGGCCGCGCCTGACTTTCACGCTGCGGAGGATGCATACTCGCGCGTGCTGAAGGACTTTCCTGAAGCGGGAATACTCCGCGCAGAAGCCGAAATGTTGCTTGTATCGCTGAAACTGGAATATGCGATTTACGGACAAGGCAACTCTTTTGAAGACGTGATCGCGGCTGCGGGCGCTTTCTTATCGAAGTGGCCGGACGACTCCACGCGATGTCCCACGGTCCTGATGATGCGGGCCGAATCATGCTTCTGCATGCGGCGGTACGACGCTTCCATTGCCGACATCACTACCATTCAAACGACGTATGCGGCTACGGCGAAAGAGTCCCTCGGAACATCGCAGTTCTACATGGCCCGTTGCTATGAGGACATGCATGATTGGGCGCGAGCCCTGGCCGAGTACACCAACTACCTTGAACTGGCTGTCCCATCATTCAATGAACGCCTCCTGCATTCGCAAGCCCAGTTTTTTACGGGACATTGCCTCCGCGGATTGGGCAAAACCGCGGACGCTGCGGCAGCGTATCAGAAAGTCATAGATGACTATGCCGACTGTCCCATCGCGCGAAGCGCCGCGATATACCGTGACGATCTAGCGGCGGAACTCCAACGCGATGGGATTCTCCAACCCACTCTTGGCGCATCGGAGGGCTCGTCAAAATGACGCCACGTTATCTTTTCGGCTTCCTGCTCCTTACAACGATCCCATCGTCCGCTCGTGCTGGTGCCAGCGGTCACTGGGAGTATCCGCCAACATACAATGCAGTTTACTGTCCGAGCACGACCTCCATCCCTCCCGGCGGCAAGATCGTCTTTCGGGCTAGAAAGGACTCGTGTTCGAGTGGCATTCCCGCCAAGGACTACGACACGTATTACGACATTTACAACCAAAAAGTGGATCCGCCGTTGCCGCAATCCACTGAAGATGAGACGTTTACGGTCACATGGCTTGTCAATGGCGTGGAGGTTGGAGCAGGCACGGACTACGAATGGACCGCTCCATGCGACCCCGGAACGTATTACGTGTCCTGGACGCTGTCGAACAATAGGGTTTACGGCGATCCAAGAAAAGATCCTCCGGTGACGGCCGCCCTCGGAAGCGTGACCGTGACAGCCTTACCATCTGTGAATATTGTGAGTCCAGGTTGCGAAGGTGAGTTTATAGCCGATGACCCAAACACCACCGAAGATGAGGCACGGGTAAAGGCCTACGTCACAGTTCCGGCGGGTGACAGCGTCTCTTTAGTGCAGTTGTGGGTGGACGGATGGCCTGAGGCCGACATGCATTATGTTAGTGATGCTTCCGGGGGCTTCTGGATATACGAGTGGCCCTTACCGATGACCCTAACGGGCGATCACGTCTTAACGGTGATGGCTTACAATAGTCATAGTTGCACAGGATCCACGTCGAGACACGCATTCCTCAACCCTGAAGTCCACACAGACACTATATCGTTTGCCGGATATTCGCTTTGGAATCGCGAGGACGGGGATGAACCAATAGAGGCGCCACAGTGGCACGTTACGAACCAGACGTACACAAAACCTTTTGCCTATCAGGCGGGATCGGGCATATCACCGAGTGTCCAAATGGTTACTACGAACGTACCAGGTTCAGTCTGGTCACGTTACAAAGTAAGGGGAACGTGGAAGAACTCGGCTGGATCCGTGATCGGAACGCCATATTCGACGACGGTGGACACGCCTTCTCCTGTCGCATTTCCGGCCTCGCTGGCGCACTCCACTACAGCACCCAACCTAGTTATGGACTACACGCTGGACCAGTCTTACGACTTCTATGTTCGCAAGTGCGATGATAGTGATTGGTGTTGGGCTGGAGCGACAAACACATCTCACCCTCAAGTGTTCTTAACATTTGGGGAGCCGCTTGGACCATGGGGCACGAGCACTAACAATGGGCCGCGGTCATGCTGGACTAGCGTACTTAGTCTTGCATGCCAATGGATGCCTGAGACGGGGTATGCGAACCCCGGTGGGAAGTTGGATGCGCGAAAGAGAGTTGCAGATCAGGCATACAGCCAGGCGTGGACAACCTACACTGACCAAGGGACGAACTACGCGCGGGGAAATGACACGTTCGATATGACCACCTTCATGTTGGGCAACACTTCCGATTGCCAGGACATGTCGTGCTGGTGGATCAAGGTTTGCAATAGCCTCGGGATGAATGGGCAGTTCGTTATCATTACGGGGGGCCAAGAGGGTCTGCGCACGCGACATATCCTTGCGGTCGGAAGGAGTACGTGGGGCGCCGAAGACTGGGGCTTCCATCAAGTCGGATGGTATAGCAACGTATTCGACGCTTGCCTGAAACTGAAATGGCCCCCGTACGGCCAAAACGATCCAAGCCGGGTGCCTCAAAACGAGGACCTCTACGGGAATTATGAACGGGATTTCTGGGATCGTTACTACTACAACGAGGCAAGCTGGACGATACCGCAGTACGTGTACCCAATCAGCCTCCCTCATACTTTGGGCCAGGTGAAGTGAAATGAATGGACTAAAGAAAAGAGTCTGGGTTTGTGTGGTTGTGGCTGGCACGGCATTGGCTGCTGTGACGCTGGTTTGCGGTGGTACATTCGTGGCGGCTGCGCCTCCTCCCAACTGGAGTGTATTTGGCGCGTTACTCCTCGGGCGCGATGAGCTTCCTTGGGATTGCATGCTAGACGCAGTCGAGTCAGGTTCTACTGTGCATTCAGCCTGCTTCGCATCGCTGCCCGCTACCCAAGTCGTTCACGAGGGCTGGCGCACCGTACCTGCCAGCAACGGTCGCGCCGAGAATCAGATTCAGATATCAATCGCATGTGCGTCTACGCGTGAGGATGCCGTTAGTGGAGTTGAGGCGGAACTCAAGACCGTGCCAGCCATCATACCGGAAGTGACTGGTGAGCCTTATTTGTTACCGTTTGCGGACCGTGCCTGGACGAAACACTCCGCGAGTAACGTCGCGACGGAAAAATTCGCACGCGTGCTGTTCGTAAGGGGTACCATTGCGGTGTCGGTCTCGGTATACAGCGGTAAGGGCTTCGCTGGTCGTTATGCAGTTGAGCTTTCGACCCGTCTTGGGACGCGGATTGATAGGTATTCTAGCAACAAGCAACTGCCGTGTGGTGAGTTTCCCGTATCGGCGGCGGATATGGCCTGCAATCCGTTCGTCACTTGGCAAGCCACTCATGTGCCTGCACCTAGCGGAACGGTTGGGGCGGCCATCGCGATGAAGGCGGGAAACGGTCTGCCCCGTCTGGTAGCCGCATTCAAGACCGGCTCGGGTGAGTTGATTGTTCCGTTGCGCCAGCTACTCGGCGTAGCACAGCCGGGCACATACGTCAAGACTGGTGTTGGAAGGGTCTCCTTCACCGCTGCCGGGAAGGCTGTGGTGCTGGGCGCCACGCGGGCAGGTACCGTAGATGGCGCAGCCGTTAATCTACGGGCGGCTCCAATTCTACAGGGCAAGGAACTGATCGTGCCGGTGACCATGCTCGAAGATGTCCTCGGCCGGAAGGTGACTTGGTCGACGCTCAACAAGATGCCTCTTGCGAAGATGTAGATCAGCCCGCCACACCCTGGCCGCTTCACGGTGCGCCCTCGATCTCGGCATTCTTCCAAGATCGAGGGCGCTCTACTTTGAAAACACAATGAACGCGTGCGGCACCGGCCGGATGCGCGGCGGATTCCCAGTGCTTACAGCTGCTGCGGCTCGGCCCTTCCACATAAGGCAGGTGCTCAGACCCGAGTCCAGAAGCACTCCTTGCACCGCGCCAACCTTGGCCATTGCCTCCGCGAACCTGAAGCTGCTGACCTCCTCGCGTGTGGCGAACAATAGCATTCGGCCAGCGGCGTCCACGCCGACTGCGGCCCGTGGTCGGAAGTCCATGGCGGTGGAAACGAACGTGTGGCGAATAGTCGGAACATCGGATACCTTCCCGTTTCGAACGAGCCAGCCGCCGCCGACAAAGGCATCCTGAACGTCCGGGACGAGGCTCCGCAATACCTTGATACTCGTTCCCATATCCGGTTCGAACGGCATTATCCTCAGTGATTTGGTGCCTAACAACACTATCGGCCGGCCGGAGCACTTCAGGTTGACGTACAGATGCGAAGGCGCATAACGCTTCCCGCTGCCGCTCAACGCGGGCCCCACGATGTTGTTCCGCGCGTCGAAGAATGTTCCGTTCAGACCGCCGATCCCATCCACCATTTTCACCCACGAAGCGACCGATCTGTTTAGTGGCCCAAACGCAGTACGTACTCGGCCTCCCCTGATGAGTGTGTAACGGTAGCCCTGAATCGTGACCCTTTCGAAGCGCGGCGGTGGGAAAACGAGTCGGACGATGCTTGCTTGGGAGGGGGAGATAGGTGCTTGGTCGTCACCCTTTTCAGGAGCCTTGGACCCCGCGGTGGCGGACAGCACAGCACAAGGGACGGAAGCTGCGGCAAGGACCAGCACAGTCGCGCGGGAAGCGGTGAACGATGAGTAAAATCGGCGCAAAGCTATCGTCATCGTTCATCGCTCCTCGCTCAGCCCTTGCCCCTCAGCCCTCTTCTGGTGACATCACCACGTCCAGGTGCAGTTCGTCCAGTTGCGCCTGGTCCACGGGGCTTGGGGCGCCGGTCATGGGGTCCTGGCCGGTGGTGGTCTTCGGGAAGGCGATGACCTCGCGGATGTTGTCCGTGTCCAGCAGCTTCATGATCAGGCGGTCGATGCCTGGTGCGATACCGCCGTGGGGCGGCGCGCCATACTGGAACGCCTCGATGATGTGGCCGAACCGCTCCTGAATGGACGTGTCGTCGTAGCCCATCAGGTCGAAGATCTTCTTCTGGATGTCACTGCGGTGGATCCGGATGCTGCCGCTGGCCATTTCGGCGCCGTTGCACACCAGGTCGTAGGCGTTGGCGCGCGCCTTGCCGGGGTCTTCGTCCAGCCAGTGCACGTCCTCGTCCTTCACGCTGGTGAATGGGTGGTGCTCGGCGTCCCAGCGCTGGGTGGCCTCGTCCCAGTTGAACATCGGGAAGTCCACCACCCAGGCGAACATCATCTGGTCCGGGTCCATCAGGTCCTTGCGCCGGCCGACCTCGAGGCGCAGCGCGCCCAGCGTCTTCGCGACGACGGCCTTCGAGTCCGCGACCACGAACACGCTGTCGCCGATCTCGGCGCCGGCGGCGATGCGGATATTCTCCAGGTGTTCCACTGTCACGAATTTGAGCATACCGGACGACGGCGTCTTGACCCCTTCCGCCGTGTACGCCAGCGAGACGAGGCCCTTTGCGCCCTGGGACTTGGCGAAATCCGTCAGGCGGTCGATATCGGCCCGGCCGATGCTCGCGCCGCCCGGGTAGCGCAGCGCCTGGATGCGCCCGCCGGACTCCAGCGTGCCGTCGAACACTCGGAACCCGCAGCCGCGAAGGATGTCGCCGATGTCCACCAGTTCGAGGCCGAACCGGAGATCCGGCTTGTCGCTGCCGTACTTGTCCAACGCCTCGGCGTGGGTCAGCCGCAGGAAGGGGCTGTTGATCTTCTTCTCGCTGACCGCCGGGATCATCTCGGTGTACAGGCCCTCGATGATGCTGAGAACATCCTCCTGCGTTGCGAATGACATCTCGAGGTCCAACTGTGTGAACTCCGGTTGGCGGTCGGCGCGCGGATCTTCATCGCGGAAGCACTTGGCGATCTGGAAATAGCGCTCGAAGCCGGCGACCATCAGTAGCTGCTTCATCTGTTGCGGCGACTGTGGCAGCGCATAAAAATGGCCGGCATAGAGGCGCGACGGCACGAGGTAGTCGCGCGCGCCTTCCGGCGTGCTCTTGATGAGGATGGGCGTCTCGACTTCGATGAAGTCGCGCTCGCAGAGGTAGTCCCGCATGAACTTGATGACCTTGTGGCGAAGGAGCATGTTGCGATACATGGACGCGCGGCGCAGGTCGAGGTACCTGTATTTGAGGCGGAGGATTTCGTCGCTGGTGGTATCGTCCGCGATGGGGAACGGCGGCGTCTTGGCGGGGTTGAGAATCTCGACCTTCGACGCGACGATCTCCACCTCGCCGGTTGGCATATTGGGGTTCACGTTTTCGGGCTCGCGCGCGATGACGGTGCCGGTCACGCTCATCACGTACTCGGGCCGGGCTTCGTCCGCAGCGTTCCGCGCGTCGGCCTGTTCCTCGTGCGCCACGGTCTGTACCAGCCCCGTGCGGTCACGCAGGTCGATGAAAATGACTCCCCCGTGGTCCCGGCGCTTCTGCACCCAGCCATTGACCGTCACGGTCTGGCCGATGTGTTCCAGCCGCAATTCGCCACACCAAATCGTTCGTTGAGTGTACATAGTCCCCCCAGCCCGGGAAATGAGGAAACGGGGAAATGAGGAAACGACTTCGTCCCATTTCCCCGTTTCCTCATTTCCTCATTTCCACAATCCGTTTCGCTGCCGCCACCGCTTCGGCGCGCGGCACGGTGTGCTGCTCGGCGACCGCCATGTCGCGCAGCGTTACGGTCCCGTTGGTCAGCTCATCCCCGCCGATGAGGAGGACCACCCCGGCGCCGGCCTTTCCGGCGGACTTCATCTGGCTCTTGACGCTTCGATGCAGCGGGTCGAACTCCGCCGCCAGCCCTGCATCGCGGCACTCCTGGCACAGAGCGAAGACCTCGCCTCGCGTTTCGTCGCCCGCGGCCACCGCGTAGACATCCGCGGTATCTGGGACCGGCGGCGTCACGCCGGAGTCTTCCATGGCGAGCATCAGGCGCTCGATTCCCATCCCGAAGCCGATGCCCGGGGTGGGCGGCCCGCCCAGGGCCTCGACGAGACCGTTGTACCGCCCGCCGCCGCCGATGCTGCTCTGCGCGCCCAGTCCGCCGTGAACCCACTCGAAGGCCGTGCGCGTGTAATAGTCAAGGCCGCGGACGAGCAGCGGATCGACTTCGAAGGCTATGCCCAGCCGATCCAAATGGGACTTCACCGCGTCAAAATGCGCTGCGTTTTCCGCCGTCAGGTATTCCTGGATGCGCGGCGCGCCGGCCACGAGCTCGCGGTCGTTCGGCGCTTTGCTGTCCAGGATGCGCAGCGGGTTGGTCGCCAGCCGGTTGCGGCTCTCTTCGGTGAGATCGGCGGCGCGGGGCGTGAAATAGTCCACTAGCGCCTGGCGGTAGACCGGCCGGTCCTCCGGAGAGCCAACGGAATTAATCTTGAGCACAGCGCCTTTGATGCCCAGTTCCGCATGGAGGCGGCAGCCGAGCGCGATCACCTCGGCGTCCGACGCCGCGTCGCTGGGGCCAAGGACCTCGATGCCCACCTGGTGGTGCTGCCGGAACCGGCCCTTCTGGGGGCGGTCGTACCGGAACATCGGCGCGATGTACGCCAGCTTCACAACCGGTGAGTCGGCGATGAGTCCGTGTTCGATGGCGGCGCGGATCACGCCGGGCGTGCCTTCGGGTCGCAGGGTGAAGCTGTCGCCGCCGCGGTCCGTGAAATCGTAGGTTTCCTTGGTGACGATGTCCGACGTCTCACCGCTTGAACGGTGTGTGATCTCCGAACTCTCGAAGAGCGGCGTGCGGATCTCACCGTAACGGTAGAGGCGGCAAACGCGGCGGAAGGTTTCTTCCACGCGCAGCCAGGCGCCTACCTCGGCGGGTGTTACATCGTGTGTGCCCCTCGGGGCCTGGAACTTGAGATTTGTGTCGGCCATGTGGGAATCCATGCGCGAAAGGCCCCGGAATGGGGCCTGCAGGTCACGTACAGGTTAACGCGCTGGAGGGTTGTGCGGCAAGCGGGAGGGTGTGCGGGAGGGGGAGAGTGGGTGAGGGGGCGACGCGGCCTCGTAGCGCGTGCGCCTACCCCGCGAATTCATTCGCCGGGGCGAGTCCGCTTGTCTTTAGTTTTCTTGCGCCTGTCCAGGTACACGTCAAGCCGCACAATGACAAACATCCCTGCGGCGAATGTTGCGAGGTCGATCGCTAGGCGCGGCAGGAACGGAATCGGCGGGTTATGCGAACCGAATTCGGATCCCGAACCGACGAACGCGAGAATCCACCACAGGTAAAGAAGACCCGGAAACGAAAGGAAGACGCGTAGGGAAGGGCTGTTTCGAGTACGTGGCAAAGCGAAGCACAAGAGAAGAACAAACAGCAACATTGACGTCGCCGTGAGTAGGTTGAGGATCGAAAATCTGTCGGCCCACCGCTCCGCAATCATGCGCATCATCGAAGACACCCCCTAACATCGAGACCGCTGGAAAGCAACCGTTAAGTAGAGTATGCCCTCGGACGCGGGAGCCGCACCATATCGGACCCACTGAATGAATTCAGTGGCTGACCGGCGAATGTCGGCTAAAGCCGACTCCCGCCCGCCGCAAATGTCGGCTTCAGCCGACATTATGGCAGGCAGCCATCGATTTCAGTCGGTGGCGTGGTGTCAGTGTTGCGGCGCCTTTGCGCTGGTTCTACCGGTGAATTTGGCTACGGTGAGCGAGATCAGGCTGATGACGACAAGGCCGGATATAAGGAAACACAGGTTGACCGCCAGACCCATCCAGAGTGCAATCCCGGGGTGGTGATTTCGGAATTCCCGTCCCGAACTAAGGCAGGCGAACATCCACAGCCACAAGACGAGTAGCGTTGGGGTAAGAAGAACACGGAGATATCGAGTCGGGCGCAAACTCGACAACAGGCCAATCGCCAGGATCAAGCAAAGCCATTCGAGAATCGCGTCGACCACACTGCTGACAGCGAAGAACTCCGCCCACCGGTCCGCAATGACATGCATCATCGAAGTAACCCTCTACACCGGTACCGTTGGAAAGCAAGCGTCAAGTAGAGTATATCTCCCGCACCCGCGATTCGCGCCACACACGCTGCAAACTGCTGAGGCTTCCCCGGCCCACTGAATGAATTCAGTGGCTGACCCGCGCAATGTCGGCTGAAGCCGACTCCCGCCCATCGCTAGCGTCGGCTTCAGCCGACATGGTGGCAGGCAGCCATCGACTTCAGTCGGTGGCCTGGCGCGCCGGCGAGTGTTCCGCGGCAGGTTGCGCATATCTTTCCCGCACCCGCGTTTCGCACCACGCCTTCTGCGAACGGCTGAGGCTTCCACGGCGGTCGATTTGATCGAGGATACGAAGCGCGAAATCGAGCTTGGTGCCCTCTTCAGCCTCTTCGTCGAACCAGGCGGTCATGTCCTCGATGTAGGACATTGCGGATTCGCATTCGCGCAGGTCATCCGGGGTCAGGTCCGTATTCATAGCATGCGTGAAGGCCCGCCACTGAACGACCATTTCACATGGAGTTCAGCGCCGGGCCCGATTTCAACTCTGGCTGATGATGACTCAGCAGTCCGATACCAGGAGCCTGGTGAATCACCGAGTCATCGAGTGAATGAGTGAACGTGTCAATATGCTGGCAGCCATCATTGACTCGTTGACTCATCGACCGATTGACGCATCAGGCGGCTGTGGGGGTCTGTAGGCCGTGAAGGCTCTTGCCGGCCTTGAGGCACTTGGCGCAGGCCAGAACGCGCTTCTGATTACCACCGCCGGCGGACACGTGCGTCACCTGGAGGTTCGGCTCGAACCAACGGTTCGTTTTTGGGGCACGCTGGGCCCACGCGGAGTGGCGGTGGCGATGGCTGCGTCCGGCCATCGCGCCCTTCCCGCAGAAATGGCACTCTCTCATTAGAATATCGCTCCTTCATCCACGCGGCCTGCGTTACCGTTGCCGGCCGCACCAAATAACTAAATGAACTGCATAACCCCGCGGCGGGCGAAACCCGACGGCGCTCTCACGCGTTAACATCCGCGGATGAGGTTGTGCAAACCATTCCATAATACCATGTTGAACGCCCCTTCGGCAAACGGAGTTGCAGGGCTGAGGGGATCGGGCCGAGGGCTGAGGAGTGTAGGCGCGATGTCAGGCAAGTGGACGTCCTGGGCGAAGCGGAGGATCTCGTCGTGACGCGAGATGTTTCGCTGCGCTCAACATGGCATTACCTCGGACCTCACCTCTCAGCCCTCAGCCCTCAGCCCTAGAAACTATGGATACACGACTCCCAATTGGATACATCGCAACGAACGGCGTGTGGCTCGAGCCTTCGGACTCTCTGAGCCATGCGGTCGATGTGCTGGGCGATTCGCCGTCCGGCGCCGTGCCGGTGCTTGAGGGCGGATCGCTCTGCGGCCTGGTCTCCGATCGCGAGGTGGCGCGGGGTGTACTGATGGGACCCGCGGCGACCGTGGGCGATGTTATGACGCGCGCGGTACCCATCGTCCCATCCGAAATGCCGATTCAGGATGGCCTTGCCCTGTTGGCGGAAACCGATTTTCCGGCGCTCCCCGTCGCCACTCCGGAGGGCCGGTTTCTGGGCACGATCGGCCGCGGCGAACTGCTGCGGTCCATCTACCTCCGCCGCCGGCCAAAGCAGATCGGAGGGATGGCGACGCCGCTGGGCGTCTACCTTTCCGACGGGACCTTCAGAGGCGGCGCCAGCGACATCGCCCTGGTCCTCACGGGGGTCTTCCTCTTCATCGGCACGGTGGTGTCGATGGGTCTTTCGGGGCTGGCGGCCTGGGCATGGGTTCGGCTTGGCCTGCCCCGGGTGTACACGCAATGGGTGTCGACGGCTGCGTGGACGCTGGCGTTCGCTCTCTGGTTCCGGCTCTCGTGGGTTGCGGGGTATCACGCGGCGGAGCACCAGACCGTGCATGCGATCGAGCGGAACGAGGCGCTGACGCTTGAGCGGGTCGCGCAGATGCCGAGGCCGCACCCGCGCTGCGGGACCAACCTGGTTGTGCTGGCATCGGTATTCGTCACAATGTACGCGTGGATGGGCGTGGATCCGCTGGTGGCGGGCATCATCAGCCTCATCATCTACCGGTTTCTCGGCCACTGGGTTCAGTTGCATATCACCACCAAACCGGCGACGCGGCGGCAGCTGGAATCGGGAATTCGCGCCGGCGAACAACTGCTGGAACGATACCAGGGCGGCGCGCCCCCTGCACGCTTCGGGGTATTCCACCGAATCTGGAATATGGGCCTGGTGCAGGTGGCTATCGGCAATATCGGCCCTACGCTGCTGCTGCCGCTGCTCGCGCCGTACGTGCCCTTTGTCGAACGGCTGTTGAGATACCTACAATAACGAACCGAAGCGTCACCGCTGGGATTCCCGTTCCGTCCTACGGGCGTCCCGACCCGGTGCAGACAGGCACGCGGCGTCGCTGTTTCTGTCGTGGCCGGAGCGTACCGCGCCCGCACCCGTGACAGCCCACCGGAAGACACTTTTGAGGAGAACACCTTTCATGAAATGGACACGCTTGGCGACGGCCGCCCTGCTCGTTGCCGCTGTCCCCGCGCTGGCTCAGAACGTTCCCGTTCGTATCAGCAAGCCGGCGCCGGAACAGACTGTGCGCGGGAATGTCCCAATCGTCATCAACGCCGCCGCCGTGCCCGACACCGGGTACATGATCGTCGAGATCAACGACAAATTCGTGGCGGCCGTTGCGCCGGAAGCCGGGCAGAGCACAGTGAAGTTCTACTGGGATACCAAGGCTCCTCTGGCCGATTCCGAGGAAGCGCCGCGCGATGGTCAGTACACGATCCGCGTGAGGACCTTCACCCCGGATTTCCGCTTCGCCCGCAGCAATGAACTGAACGTTTACCTCCGAAACCACATCAGCATCCCGGCGAGCAAAGGCGTGAACCTCCGTTACATCTATCGCCCGGATGACATCATCACGCTGGACGAGAAGGTCTCCGCGAAGTCGGCGGGTATGGATGTCTACGCGGCCGACGTCCCCGTGACCCTTGAGGTCGGAGACGTAGCCAACGGCGTCGCCGAAGCGCGCGAGAAGATTGCCCGGAACGCCACGGAGTCGGTGACCGGAGCCCAGCAGGTATTCGCCGCCGCCGGACGCTCCTATCTCGTGAACCTGCACTCGAACGGTGTGGTGACGCCGGGCCCGAGGATGAAGAAGGCCGGTGTGGAGCCGGTTTCCTCGCTCCTCACGTTCCCGTCTACCCCGGTTCGCGTGGGGGACACCTGGAGCAATTTCCTCACGATCACACCTTTCTACAACGGCGTAACCAGCGCCCAGGTGTCCGCGAACCACAAACTCACCGGCCTCGAATACTACGGCGGCCGCCCCGCGGCGAAGATCGAATCCAGCATGGACGGCGACGCCAGCGTGACGCTGCAGGGAGTCTCCTCGAAGATACACTTCAAGGGCACCAGGATAACTTACTTCGATTACGTGAAGGGCCGGCTTCTGCACTCCGTGGATACGCTTTCCGCCGATTTCGGGAGCGGCGCGGGTAACAACCCCGTGGCCGGCGCCGGTAGCGGGGCGTCCGGCGGCGCGCTGAATATGACCATCGTCACGGCCGCCAAATAAGCATCGGATCGTCACAGGGACACAAAGGCGCAAAGGGCTTCACCTTTGCGGAGCCGGCCCGTTCGGAGCCGGTCAAGCCGGGCGAAGCGCCCGGTCTCCAGAGCCTTTGTGTCCTTGTGTATTGAGGCACCATGGCCAGTTCGCCAGAAAAGATCAGGAAGCAGCGGGTCCCGCGTCACGAACGCGAGATGGAAGTGATGGAGCACCTGTCCGAACTGCGTGCCCGCCTGCTCCGTTCCGTGGGCGTCATCGTCGCGGCTTGCTTCATCGTCTGGTACTATTACAACCCCATCTACCATTTCTTCACGCAGCCGTTCGTCCACGAGCTGTCCAAGCACGGCGGAAGGATCATCTTCAGCAACTGGCTGGAAGGCTTCTTCGTGCGGATGAAGGTCTCGGTGTACGGCGGGATTGTGGTGTCCGCGCCGTTCTGGATCATCGAGCTCTGGGGGTTTGTGGCGCCGGCGCTGACACCGGAAGAACGAAAACCCATCCGTTTTCTGGCGCCGCTGACGGTAGTGCTATTCGCCTGCGGAGTCACTCTGGCGCACCTGGTGCTCCCTCTGGCGTTTCGATGGGCCATGGCCTACATCCCACCGGATGTGCAATTGCTTCAGCACGTGAACGACTACATCGAACTGCTCGCCAAGATGTATCTTGCGTTCGGGCTTTGCTTCGAGCTGCCGGTTTTACTGATTTTCCTGGCGAAGGTGGGGATCATAGACGGCGCCCTGATGCGTCAGTACTGGCGGCAGGCGGTGATGGTTATCATGATCGTCGCGGCCGTTGTGACCCCGAGCAACGATCCGGTTACGATGCTGATGTGCGCTGTGCCGATGGCCTTCCTTTACCTGATCAGCATTGTGCTCGTTGAGAGGATGACTTGACGCTTCCCGCCCGCTTCCCGCCCATGGTACCCGGCGCGATGGATTCCGCCGAAAGAAACCACGTCCAATGAAGCAGATCGACCTTCACGGGATGACCTGGGCTGAAGCGCGCGAGGTTGTGGTTGAGGCGTACAACGAATCCGTCCAGGATGGCTCGTTCGACACGCTGGATATCGTTCATGGATACGGCGCGAGCGGGCAGGGCGGCAAGATGCGTCTCGCACTGCGCACATTCCTCACAACCCACGGTGTTTTCTTCCATAGTGGCGAGACGCTCGACCGCAATCCGGGGCACACTCTGGTCGTTCCCGAAGTGCCCCTGCCGGGCGTTCCCGACCGCCTCCAAATGGATGTCCTCCGATATTGCGAAACCCCGAAGACGAGGGAGCAGATTGCCGGCAAGTACCGGCGCAGCGGCGCCCCCGCCGTCGATGCCGCGATCAAGGCTCTCGTCGGTTCGAAGATGCTGCGCGTAATCAACGAGGGCAAGGTCAGGAAGTACGCGGCCGGGTAGAACGCTTGCGCTTGTGCCGCGTCCCGCGTCCACAATGAAGCCGTGGACGTTACCCATTTCCTGAACACCCTTCGCGGCTCGCGGGACTACGCGGGCCAGATCGCGCATATCGAGGAGATCCCTCCGCGCGGCGCCGCGTTCGCAGACCTCGACGCGCCTCTTGATGAGCGACTGCGCGACGCGATCCGGCGCGCGGGCGTCCACCGCTTCTACTCGCACCAGGCGGCCTCCATCAACGCGGCGCGCTCCGGCGAAAACGTCGTCACCGTCACGTCTACCGCCAGCGGAAAGACGATGTGCTATAGCGTCCCGGTGCTGGACGATCTGCTGCGGCACCCGAACCACCGCGCCCTGTTCATCTTTCCAACCAAGGCGCTGGCGCAGGACCAGTTGGCCAAACTGAACGGCCTGCATCTGCCCGGCCTCGTGGCGGCGACGTTCGATGGCGATACCCCCCGCGAAGACCGCGCCACGATCAAGCGCTCGACCGCGATCCTGCTGACGAATCCGGATATGCTCAGCGTGGGCATCCTTCCCTACCACGCGTCCTGGGCGGCATTCCTCCGCAACCTGCGCTATATCGTCATCGACGAAGTCCACGCGTACCGAGGCGTTTTCGGGTCTCACGTGGCCAATGTGATGCGCCGTCTGCGGCGCGTCTGCGCGCGCTACGGCGCCAAACCGCAGTTCCTGTGCAGCAGCGCGACCATCGCCAATCCGGAGGAACTGGTTCGCCACCTCACCGGCTCAAACGCAACGCTGGTCGATACCGACGGCAGCCCCTCCGGCGCGAAGCGCTTCGTGTTCTGGAACCCTCCCCAGATCGGCTCCGGGGAGGCCGGCCGGAAGAGTACCAACATCGAAACGACCAACCTCTTCGCGACGCTGGTTGAGGAAGGTATCCGGACGATCGCTTTTGCGCGCGCCCGGCAGACCGCGGAGATGATCCTTCGGTACACGCGTAACGCCCTGCAGGTGTCCGGCAGCGATCTGGGTGACCGGATCACGTCCTACCGCGCGGGGTACCGGCCGGAAGAGCGTCGCGAGATCGAACGGCGGCTGTTCAACGGGGACCTTCTGGGTGTTGTCAGCACCAGCGCCCTCGAATTGGGGGTCGATATCGGCGGATTGGATGCCTGCATCCTCAACGGCTTTCCCGGCACGGTTGCCAGCACTTGGCAGCAGGCAGGCCGCGCGGGCCGCGGCGCTCACGAGAGCCTCGCGATCCTTGTGGCGCACGACAATCCGCTCGACCAGTTCCTGATGAGCCGGCCGGATTACTTCTTCGGGCGCTCGCACGAGCATGCCATCGTGGACCCGGACAACCTCCATATCCTGCGCCCGCACGTTCGGGCCGCCGCGTACGAACTCCCACTGGCCGATTCCGACGCAAAGTACTTCGGCCTGGGGATGGCGCTGGTCGTGAAGGAGTTGGAGGAAGAAGGCCAGGTTCGTGGGGTGGGCGCGAGCCTTGAACCCCAGTCTCTTTCCCCGGGCGAGAGGGGTTCCGTGGATGTGCGCGCGGGCTCGCCCGTTCGCCCGGTGGCGCCCTCACCCGCTCGCGGCGGTCCGTGGGTGTACTGCGGTGGCACCTATCCGGCCGGGGATATCAATATTCGGTCGGCTTCCGGCGACCAGTTCAACATCGTGGAGAGCCCCTCGCGCCGCGTGCTCGGGACAGTGGAAATCGAGAACGTGTTCTTCACGATTCACCCCGGCGCCGTGTACCTTCACCAGGGCGAAGCCTATCTCGTGGAAGTGCTTGATATCGACAACAAGTGCGCGTGGGCGGCGCGGTCGGATGTGAATTACTACACTCAGCCGCGGGAAAGCAACGCTGTCGATATCGTGAGCGAGCAGAGCCACCGTCGCGCCGGCCGCACGCAGTCGTCATTCGGGACCGTGACCGTGACGAGCCACGTGACCGGCTACCGCCGGAAGCAGCTCTTCACGGACAGCGTGCTGGAAGTGGAGGACCTGGACCTGCCTCCGCTCACATTCGATACGGAGGCGCTCTGGTTCGTCATACCGTCCTGGGCCCTGAAGGAACTGGAGGCGGATGGGGTGGACATCGCGGGCGGCCTGCACGCCATCGAGCACGCAACGATCGGGCTGATGCCGCTGTACGCCATGTGCGATCGCAACGACATCGGCGGCGTGTCCTACCCCCAGCACCCGGAACTTGGCGTTCCAGCCTGTTTCATCTACGACGCTCACCCAGGCGGCGTCGGCATCGCGGAACGCAGCTATGACATGCTGGAAAGCCTCCTCAAGGCCACGCGTGACTGTATCGCCTCGTGCACCTGCGCGGAGGGGTGCCCTTCGTGCATCCAGTCGCCGAAATGCGGCAACAACAACGAACCGCTCTCCAAGAGCGGCGCCCTGCGGATACTGAACGTGGTATTGGGCGAGTGAGGTGATGAGGAAATGCGGAAATGAGGAAACGAACCGGGTGGGATCGTTTCCTCATTCCCTCATTGACTCGTTTCCTTGTCAGGGTCGTTTCGGATTCGGCGGGGTCATCGGCTGGCCGCCGGGGGAGCCAGGGGCTGCCGGAGGAGTGCCGCCCGGCATCATCGCGGGGCCTCCGGGCATCATGCCGGGGCCTCCGGGCATTATCCCGGGCCGGCCGGGCATCATCCCGGGCCCGCCAGGCATCATCGGCTCGAACTTGGGGGCAAGCGTCTTCAGTTGTTCGCGCTGCGCGGCCGTGAGGGTTGTGCGATAGAGGGCGGTGAGCCTGAAGTCCGCCATCATGTCGTCGCCTTCCGCTTTCTTGAGATCGCGAACCCTGGCTTCAATCTTGGCGATGTCCGGCGTATCGGTATCGGCGAGGGTTTGGAGGTCCCGCCGGGTGTTCATCGTCTGCATGCTGCGGTCCATCCGGGTCTTCTGGTCGGCATCCCGGGCGTCCTGAATGGTCTTCCACTGGGCGTCGCTGACCTTCAGTTCTGCCTTGTTCGTGCGAATCGTCTCGAACAGATACCAGGCTTGATTTCCCATCGGAGCCATGTAGTGGCCGGGTTGCATCGGCTGCTGGAAGCCGGGCATGGCGACGGGTGTCGGCGGCATTGGCGGCATCGGAGGCACCGGCGGAACAGGCGGGGGCGGCTGGACCGCCCGGGGCGGTGTTGGCGCCGCGGGCCGCATTGTCTGCGCGCCGGCGACGGTTGCCGAGAGCGCGCCCAGAAGTATCAGACTCCAATGTAGCGGTTTCATATTACCTCCTTGAGAGTGGTCACACCACTGAAGACGCGGGTGAACCGTCAGGGTTCCGTCGCGCTGAAAGCAGCGTTTCGACTCGCCGGTGAAATCGCCTCAAACGCACGTGGAACCCGGGCGGGCCGGAATCCGTAAATCATTGTATAATGTAGCCGTACACTTGGGCGACCGAACGCTCAGAAGCCATATGCCAACCATTTCTAACATCATCAGGGCGCTTCGCAAACCCTTCTGGATTTTCCTGGCGATGACGCTCGCCTCGCGAGCCTCCGCGCAGGACGCGCCTTTTCCCAAGACACGGGATTTCGTGAACGATTGGGCGCACGCACTGAATGCCGATGAAATACAGCGCCTGGGGGACCTGTGCCGCAATTTCCAGACGGCGCATGGCTACCAGATGCTGATCGTCACGCTGCCGACGCTCAACGGCGAGGATATCAACCACGCGGCCACGCGCTTCGGCAACGAACAAGGCGCCGGCCGCAAGGGAGCGGATACCGGCGTGGTCATCATGCTGGCCATGCAGGAGCACCAGGCGTATATCGCAACAGGCTCCGGAACCGAGGCTGCCCTGACCGACGCGCGCGCCGCGAGCATCTGCCGCAATACGATGCGCCCGCTCCTGCGGGAAGGCCGAACCGGAGATGCCCTCTATACCGGCGCTCAACAGGTGGTTGATGTCATCGAGGGCCGCGGCGAGAGTGTACCGATGCCGCTTGACGAACCCGGCGGGGGCCGGCACGAGGGCATCCCGTTCGGGTTTCTGCTTTTCGGGATCGGCGGCTTTGGTGGCATCGCCTGGCTCGCGGCGAGAGCCACGTATAAATGCCCGCGTTGCGGCCATTGGATGTCCGTCACGAGTGAGGTCATCCAATCGCCGGGGCTCCTGTCGAACGGGTACGGGATGCGCACCCGAAAATGCCCGTCGTGTGGATTCACAGACCAGTCCCGCTACACGATCTACCGGAGCAGCGGTTTCGGAGGGGGCGGCTGGACCAGCGGCGGTTCGAGTGGCAGTTCCGGCGGCGGATGGTCGGGCGGCAGCGGGTTTTCGGGCGGCGGCGGCGGCTTTGGAGGCGGGGGCGGCGGCTCAAGCTGGTGAGGAGATGAGATGACGGAAGGTGTTTTGCCGGAGGAACTGAGAGGGCCGCTATCGGCCTTTGCCGAAGACCTGAAAGAACGTTTGCCAGATGTGCGCAGCGTCCTCGTATACGGGAGCGCGGCGCGGGGCGACTATGTTCACGGCGTCTCGGATGTAAACGTCCTGGTGATCGCGGGATCATTGCCACCGAAGGCATTAAGGGCGGCGGCCCACAGCGTGCGGCACTGGCGCGAGCGCATACCACTCTCGCCCATCTTCGCCACGAAGGATTACCTGCATATGTCGGCAGATGTCTTTCCTCTCGAATTCCTAGATATGCGCGACGCCCACATAGCGCTTCTCGGCGCTGACCCGCTGGAGAGCCTGCAAATCGATCCGGCCAACCTGCGCCATCAGGTGGAAGCGGAACTGAAGGGCAAGCTGATGCGGCTTCGCGCCGCTTACGTGCGCGCGTGCGGCAACCCGCAGGCGGTGGCCGATCTGATGCGGGATTCGCTGGCCTCCTTCCGGATCGCGTTTCAGGGCCTGCTGAGGCTCCACGGTGAGAAGCCTCCCACCAGCCGCACGGAAATCATGAAGGCCGTGGGAAGCGATTTCGATCTGGATTCCGGGGCGCTTCTGTCCGTGGTCGCGCTCCATAAGGGTGAGTCTCTGCAGAACGGCGACGCGGATGCGCTCTTCGAGAGGTATCTGGCCTCCGTCGAACGGCTCGTCGACGTCATAGACACCTGGTCAACCAGAGGCGAATCCCCGACCGGAAAGGAAGACTCCGATCATGAACAGTAACTCGTATGATGGCGGCGGCGGCAAGGGGCGAAAGACGGCCCTGCTGGGTTGCGGCTGCGTTGTCCTGGTGCTGTTGTTCCTCTGCCTGAGCCTGTACGGCGCGTTCAAGTCATCGTACAACCGGCTGAACGCTCAGAACCAGCAGGTCAAGGCCGCCTGGGCGGAAGTTGAGAACAACCTTCAGCGCAGGAGCGACCTCATTCCGAACCTTGTGGCAACAGTGAAAGGCGTCGCGGGGCAGGAGCAGAAGGTGTTCGGCGACATCGCGAACGCCCGCGCGCGTATCGGCGGCGCCGGCGCGGGGCCCAGCGACGCCAAGATAAAGGCGAGCAACGACATGAGCAGCGCAATCAGCCGCCTGCTTGTGATCGTGGAGAACTACCCGAACCTCAAGAGCAACGAGAACTTCCTGAATCTCCAGGACGAGGTGACCGGGACCGAAAACCGGCTGGCGCATTCGCGGGAGCAGTACAACACGGCGGTGCAGGGTTACAATGAAACCGCGAAGTCGTTCCCGATGGTATTGTTCGTCACCAAGATGGGCTTCAAGGCGGAGCAGCCATTCTTCGAGGCGCCGGCGGAGGCCAAAGCCCGCCCCAACATCGACTTCGGCAAGTAGCCAACGGGGCGATGGAGCGGCGCCGTTCGCATCGCTCCAACCTTGAGACCCGACCGGTAAAGGTTAGGAACCAGATATGCAGCAAAGGCCATATGGAAGCGCGGGCGAAACACTTTCGATCGTAGGCATGGGCGCGATCGTCGTGATGAATGCGACCGTCGCGGAAGCCGCCGAGCGCGTAGGGTGGGCGGTCGATCAGGGCGTCACCTACTTCGACGTTGCGCCGACGTACGGCAATGCCCAGGAAATGCTTGGCCCGGCGCTTGAGCCGTATCGTGAGAAAGTCTTCCTGGCCTGCAAGTCGGAGAAGCGGGATGCCGCGGGCGTGTCAGAGGCGCTGGAGAACTCCCTGCGCGCGCTTCGTACGGACCGGTTTGATCTGTATCAACTGCACGCTCTGAGCACGATGGATGACGTGGAGCAGGTTTTCGGCCCCGGCGGCGCGATGGAGGCGTTTGTGCGGGCGCGCGAGGCCGGCAAGGTGCGCCACCTTGGTTTCTCGGCCCACTCGCAGGAGGCGGCGGTGGCCGCGATGGAGCGGTTCCCGTTCGATTCAGTGCTGTTTCCGGTCAACTATGCGGCCTGGAATATCAGCGACTTCGGCCCGGCGATTATGGCGGAGGCGGAACGCCGAGGCGTAGCGCGACTGGCGTTGAAGGCGATGGCGCACGGGAAATGGCCGGAGAGGGGCCCGCGCCGCTGGCCCAAGCCTTGGTATGAGCCGCTTGACGCCGCGCGCCCCGTGGAACTGGCACTACGATGGACCCTCAGCAGGTCCGTGACGGCCGCGCTGCCGCCCGGAGAGTGGGACCTGTTCCGCATGGCGGTCGGTTTGGCGCAGGATTACCGGCCGGTATCGCCCGATGAGACCGCGGAATTGATGGCCTACGCGCCCGACGAGCCGACCATCTTCCCCTGACGGCGGTGAAACAGCTCGGCTCCCAGGCCGAGCCCGGTGAGCACGATACCGAGGATTACCCCCGCGCGAATGGCGAACGGGGTGTTGAACGTGTGCGCCAACGAACCGGCCATCAGGCTTCCGATCGGTGACAGCCCCGTCATCAGCAGCACATAGATGCTCATCACGCGTCCTCTCAGGTGGTTTGGCACTTCCAACTGCACCAGCGTCTGAGAAGACGCGAAGCAGAGCACGAAAAAGAACGATACGAACGCGATGGAGATGTAGGCCGGCAACAGACTGCGCTGCATCGAGAACACGATGAGGCCGATAGTGCTCCCGATCGCGCCGAAAACGATCAGCTTGGCCTGCATCCGACGCTTTGCCAGCGTGGCGGCCGTGAGCGCCGCAGCGAGGGCGCCAATCCCGCGGACGGATTCCAGCATTCCGTACTTGCTGCCCTGCAGGCCGAAATCGTTTGCCAGATTGCGGGCAAGATAGAAGCGGACGAATGCCGGCAGGAGGACGTTAAACGAAAATGCAAACGTCCCGAACGCGGCCACGAAGATCAGAACACGTCGCACTGCAGGTGTGTGACGCACGTACCCGAGCCCCTCGCGTATCGTCTGAATCACGTGTTGATCCGAAACGGTGACGCGGTGGGTCGGCACCTCCATCATCATCAGGCTGGCGATGACGGCGAGGAAACTCAAGCCGTTCGCCAGGAAACAGACAGCGAGGCTGGCATGGGCGGCGAGCAATGCGCCGGTGATGGCCGGGCCGATCATCCGGGCGCTGTTGAAGAGGCCGGAGTTGAGCGCCACGGCGCCGCCGAGGTCCTCCTTTCCAACCATGTCCACTATGAAGGCCTGGCGGGCCGGCAGATCGAATGCCGTCGCGCATCCGAGCACCACCGCCATCACCAATACGTGCCAGATGCGGACTACATCGGTGGCCGTCAGCAGCGAAAGGACGAGGGCGGTGATCATCATCACGGCCTGGGTGCCGATGATGAGGCGCCGTTTGTCCACCCGGTCCGCCACCACGCCGCCAAGCAGCGCCCCGAATAATACCGGAAGGTTGCCGCACGCGCTGATGAGGCCGAGGTACCAGGCCGTTGCGGCTTCAGGGTTGGCGCCGGAGGATGCGGCCAACTTGGCGATCAGCCAGCCCTGGGCGACCGTCTGCATCCAAGACCCGGAGACCGAGATGAGCTGCCCGAACCAGAACAGGCGATAGTTGCGGTGCCGAAGGGCCGAGAACGGGCCATAGTTGTGTCCTGCAACGGTGTCGGCCGCTTGGCTTTCTTCTGCAAGCGCGGGCTGGCGGGGGTCGGACTCTCCCGTCATGGCATCGCCTCAATCGTGGCGTCCCGCGCGAGGATCGCCATCGCCCGGTAGAATCCGGACAGGAAGGAGACGGTGTAGTCGAAGGCTTCGGCGTTGGTGGAGAGGTTCTGCTCCTGCTTGACGGCCACCGCGGCGGTGAGGAGGTGCGCCATCATCGCATCGACGTCCGCCCTGAATTCGGCCAGCGGTCCGCAAGACCCCGCTCCCGCGGCTCCCGTTGTGTCTCCTGTGCCCAATGCTGTCTTCCTACTCTGAAATGGCCGGGATGGCGCGCTCTGCCGAGCGTTTGATGCCGAACCTTCCGTCGCGGCCGGCCAACGCGTAGACGGCGGAGAGCTGCCCCGACGCCATATCTATATTATCAACCGTGGCGGAGACGGAGCGGGAAACGTACGGAATTGTGGACAACGTTTCGTCCCCATCGGGTTCGGCGGCGATGATGCGAGCCGGGGTATCGCTCAACCCGGTCGATAACGCGTACTCCGGGGTCAGGTGTACTCTGGCGGCGTCGTGACGGCTCGGTGTTCGCGTTCCGCTGATGAGGAGCACGCAATCCACGCTACGCGAGTAATCGCCGTCGAGACGGAGGCTCGTGGCGAGTTCCGAGGCCAGCCGCAGCGGCGCTTCGCGCCCGAGGCCGATCGCATGTCCGACCGCCGATGTCATCGACGCGTCCGTGGCCTGATTCTGCGCCACGCCCATCGCGCGTGCAACTCCGGCGCGCGCAACTTCCTCAACCGGCAGCCAGTCGTCACCGATGCGTGTGGTGCTGGCTACCTTGCCGCCGGCCATCTCGATGGTGTCCCCGACCTGGCCGACGAAAGCCGTGTCGTCGAGCTCGCCGAACAGCACGATCGCGATGCGCCGGCCCACAAGGCGCCGGCCCACGAAGGACGGAATCAAATCGCGCATGGCCTGGTCTTCCCGGTGCAGGCGGCCCTTCACGTTCTCGGATTCCGTCCGGAGGTCCGTGTATTTCTGGCTGAACTCGGCGAAATTCTGCTGGAGGGTCCGCAGATCCCGCTGCTGACGTTCCGACGAGGGCGAACCCACAAGCGCGCTGCCTACGAGCATGCCGAGCCCGAGGGCGAGGAAGACGGCGACGAGGCCGGTGAGGTATGTTCTGTATTCAATCATCTTATGGGAGTTGCGGGTTTCTGGTTTCGAGTTCCGAGTTCCGGATTCCTGGTTTCGAGGCGCCATCATCAGTGCCGGAGTTTCCAGAGCCAGAACTGCAGCTTCATTGCCAGGATAGCCACACTGGAGCGCAACGGTGACGAGAGAATGAGCACAACGGCGATGGGCAGAAACGCGGCGCACAGCAGGGCGAACAGGTATCGGCGCCGGACGCCTCCGCGGTATAATCGCGAAACGCCCTTGGCATCCACCAACCGTTTGCCAACGCGGAGTCGCACGAGAAAGGTGCTGGCCATCCCGGCGCGCCCTTTGTCCAGGAACTCCTCCAGTGAAAAATGCGTGCCCACGGCGACGATCAGCGATGCGCCTCGCTCGAACGCCAGCAACATGGCGGCATCCTCGCTGGTGCCGGGCACCGCAAACAGGAACGGCTCCCGCCCGAGTTTCTTGACGCGGTCATGGCCCGGCGCGCGGCCATCCACGTACGAATGGACGACGATCTCCCCTGAGTGCCGGATCACGTCATCGGATGCGGAGTCCATGTCTCCGATCACGATGTGCGGGGTGAATCCGGCTTCCCGAAGCGCATCCGCGCCTCCGTCGACCCCGATGAGGACCGGGTGCTGCTCTTTGATGTACGGGCGAATCATGTCCAGGTCTTCGCGGTAGTCCTCGCCGCGAACGACGATGAGCGCCGGCCGGCCGTCCATCTGGGTGACGATGTCGGGGACAGTGGACGGGTTGATGAGCAGGGCCTTGTCGTCCGCCAGATATTCCAGCGTGTTACGCGCGAAGGCGGTGATCTCCGTCTCGAGGTTGCCCCGGGCGGCCTCGTTTTGCGCGCGAAGGGCATCCTCCGTTACAGGTTTGAGGCGGCAGAGCATCACGTCGTTGTGAAACAGCGCGTCGGGAGAGAGCTGAAGCGCGGTTCCGTCACGTACATCGGCGGCCCAGCCCTCTTCGGTGACGTCATAGAGCGGGATGCCGGCTTCCAGCAGGACCCTGGGGCCGCCGTTCACGTAGCGCCCCGACGTGGATGATTCGACGTTCACCACGGCCGACGGGTGGCACGCAGCCAGTTGGCGCGCCGCCATGGAGTCTATGTCCTTGTGAAAGATGACGGCGACGTCGCCGGGGCGGAGGCGGTGCACGAGTTCCTTGGTGCGCCGCCCGACGCGGGCCGGTCCAGAGATAACGGGGAGCGTGGGCATGGGTCTTAAGTGATTGTAACACCCCCAGCCACGAAACGCGGGCGAATGCGTAGACGGTTGCCGTGCACGAGCGCCAACACGAAAGGTGTCGCTCTACCCCCGCGTGGATTCTGCGATGAGGTCCCGGGCGTTCGCGCGGGCGGAGGGGGTGGGGGCGTCGCCCGCCAGCATCCTGGCGATTTCCTCGATGCGGAATTCGGGTTCCAGGACTTCGACCTGGGTCACGGTCCGCCCGTTCTCCTCGCCCTTGCGGATGAGGTAGTGGTGGTCCGCCGCGGCGGCGATCTGCGGGAGGTGCGTGACGCACAGCACCTGGCTTTCGCGGGCCAGCGCGCGCATCTTTCGGGCGATGACGGCGGCCTGACGGCCCGAGACGCCGGTGTCGATCTCATCGAAGATGAGCACCGGTACCGGGTCGGCCTTCGCCACCACGGATTTCAATGCGAGCATCAGGCGGCTCAGTTCTCCGCCTGAAGCGATCCTCGCGAGCGGTTTCAACGGTTCGCCGGGGTTGGGCGAGATGAGGAACTCGACCCTGTCCGCGCCATTAGCCGATAGCTCGGCCGGCTCAACGGATACGGCGACCTGCGTCTTCTCCATGGCGAGTTCCGTCAGTTCCTGCTCCATCGCGCGGTGCAGCGACTCGCCGGCCTCGCGCCGGAGCGTCCGCAATTCGGAGTTGAGCGCGTCCAGCTCCGTCCGCCGCGCGTAGATCTCACCCTCCAGTTCCTCGGTTCGCGCCTCAACACCCTCAATCGCGGCCAATTCCCGAGCTGTGCTGTCCCGGTGGGCCAGGACGTCCGCGATCGTGTCCCCGTACTTCTTCTTCAAGCGGCGCAGCAGGTCGATTCGTTCCTCCACCTCGGCCAAACGAGTGGGATTGAATTCGATGCTGTCTACGTAGCCGGCCACGTCGCGCCCCGCCTCCTGGATGGAATAGTACGCGCCTTCGACGGCTTCCAGGAGCGGTTGGATCGATGGATCAATGCGGACGGCATCACGCAAACGTGAAACGGCGGCGCCGAGCGACTCTACGGCCGCGTTTGCGTCGCCCGTCAGGAGGCCGCTCGCCTCGCCGACAGAGGCCGCCAGTTTTTCGGCCCCGGCGAAGCGCGTCCGCTCCGCGAGAAGACCTTCCTCCTCGTCCTCCCGCGGCCTGGCGGCGTCGATTTCCGCGATCTGGAAGCGGTAAAGATCGATGCGGCGCTCCCGTTCGCGCGCATCCATCTGCAGCGCGGAAAGCTCGGCCTGGCAGTTCTTCCAGCGGTGGAAAATGTCCTCGACGCGTCCCCGAACCTCCGCAAGCCGCGGCCCGGCCCAGGCGTCCAGGATATCTACGTGGCGATCGGTGTTCAGGAGGCTCTGGTGGTCGTGCTGGCCGTGGAGGTCGACCAGTCCTTCGCCGATGACGCGAAGGACGCCTATCGTGGTCCGGCGGCCGTTGACGCGGGCGGCGCCCTGGGATGTCCGCGACAACTCGCGCCCGAGGATGATATCGTCGCCGTCGTCAAGCCCTTCGCCGGCTAGGATTTCGGTTACCGCTGCGGCGCCATCCGGCGTAAAGGCGCCCTCCACGGACGCCCGGTCCGTCCCGGAACGGATGACTTCAGTGCCTGTCCTCTCCCCCAGAAGCGCGTTGATGGCGTCGATGAGGATCGACTTGCCGGCTCCCGTCTCACCGGTCAGGATATTCAGGCCGGGGCGGAAGTCCAGGTCAAGCCGCTCAATGAGCGCGAAATTGCGAATGTGCAGTTCGGAGAGCATCAGTTTCGGGATTCGAGGTCGGGCTGGTAATCGCCCGCCCGCTAGAGGAGCCGCTCGCCCCAGCGGAGGCGTGTGCGCACTTTCTGGTAGAACGACGATTCGCCCAGCGTCACGAAATGAGCGTGGCAGGCCGCCTGGCAGACGGTGATGACGTCGCCTAGCTCAAGATCGAAAGTCACCTGGCCGTCCACGCTCACCTGGGCCGGCGCGCCGCCACCCGGGATCCGCATGGTCAGCGCCGACTCCGGTGGAATAAGCAGCGGGCGGAAGTGGAGCGCGTGGGGGCAGATGGGCGTGACGAGCAGAGCGTCAAGGGTCGGATGCACGATCGGGCCGCCCGCAGCGAGGCTGTACGCCGTGGACCCGGTGGCGGTGCTCACCACAACGCCGTCGCCGCTGTAGATGGCCAGCGGTTCCCCATTTACCTCGGCCTCCAGTTTGACGAGCCTCGGCGATTGCCCCCGGACGAGGGCGACGTCGTTTAGTCCCACCACGTCGTGGGTTGTTTCGCCCCCCCTCTGGCGAATGGCGCGCAGCATGGGGCGCTTTTCGATAACATAGTCGCCGGCCAGAACGCGCTCAAGCGCGGGCTCGATGGAATCCGGTTCGACCTCCGCGAGGAAGCCGAACGATCCGAACCGGACCGTGAGCATTGCGCGTTCACGCCCGCACAACGAGCGCGCGGCGGCGAGGGCCGTACCATCGCCACCCAGCACGACGATCAGATCCGCATCGAGCACCTCGTCGTCTGTGCCGCCTGCGCCGTCCTGCACGCAGTCGGCCACGGCCTCCGTGAATACCGGCGTGACTCCGCGGGACCGCAGGAATCGAATCAGGGTTCCGGCCATTGCGACGGGCTCGGGCTTGTGGCAGTTTACGAACAATCCCACGCTGGAAATCGGGGTTAGCATCTCACGGGCATTGTAGCAGGATGCGCGATTTCGCGCGCTGACTTCCGACGGACCGCAGCGAGGATACGGATGGCCGTCCAGGTTTCGACCACAGGCACTATAATGCGTTAGTGACTTTCCCCGAGGCAGTTGAATACTTTTCGTCGCTTCACGCTTTCGGCTGGCGCCTAGACCTCAGCCGAATGCAAGCCCTGTGCGAGCGGCTCGACCATCCGGAACGGTCGTTCAAATCGGTCCATGTAGCCGGCACGAATGGCAAGGGCAGCACCACGGCGATGATCGCGGCCATCCTCGCCCACTCCGGGTATCGCGTCGGCTCGTACTTCTCCCCGTACGTCTTCAACGTTCGCGAGCGCGTGATGCTGGCTGACCCGAATCAATTGCCCCGGATGATCTCCGAGGAAGCGTTTTCGCGCATCCTCACCGATCTCAAACCCCACGTGGACGCCGTTGCCGCGGACGAGACGCTGGGCCAGCCGACCGAGTTCGAAGTGAAGACGATGCTGGCCTTCCTCTACTTCCGCGAGATGGCGGTCGATTGGGCGGTGCTGGAGGTGGGCCTCGGCGGACGGCTCGACGCGACCAACGTCGTGCAGCCTGAGGTCTGCGTGATCACAAACATCGGCCTCGACCATACGGAGCGCCTCGGTAATACCCTGGAGGCCATCGCGGGTGAGAAGGCCGGCATCATCAAGCGCGGCGCGGCGGTGGTGACGGCCGCGGTCGAACCTGCCCTCGGAGTGATCCGCCAGGCATACGAGGACAAGGGCGGCGCCGAGTGGGGGCGGATTATTCCCGGCGATGATGCGAACGACGGATGGCCGACCTACTATCACTGCATTCTCGAAAGCAATGGTAAGGCGCAAGGTGTAGACGCGCTGTTTACCCCTGCTCTTCCGGGGCCCGCGCAGCAGGCGAATGCCACGCTGGCCGCGCTGGCGACCCTTGCGCTGCAGATGCGCGGCGAGGCGATTCCGGACGACGCCATCGATGCCGGCCTGCAGTCGGCTTGTTTACCGGGCCGCTTCCAGATCATCCGCGAAAACCCGACGGTCATCCTCGACGGTGCGCACAACAGTGAGGCGGCGGCGGCGCTGATGTCCGCTCTGCTGGACCGCTATCCGGGCCGGGATTTGGCGCTGGTGATCGGCATGATGGGCCGGCACGCCGTCGACGGCGTGATGCACGAACTGGCGCCATACGCCGCGAAGATCATCGCCACGCAGCCAACGAACGACCGCCACCTTCCCGCGGAAGCCGTGGTCGCCGAAGCCGCCCGCTACGGACTTGATGCGCCCATCGTCATTCCCCCAATGGACGCGCTTCGCACCGCCCTCACCGACGCGAAAGAGCAGGACATAATCGTCGTCACCGGCTCGTTCTATCTGGTAGGAGACATCGACGTGGAGATTCCGGCCAAAGGCTAGATGATTCTGCGGGCGTTTGGGCATAATGATCGTGTCGCGCCGGTGGGCCATAGGAACGCTTTCTGAACGATAAGGGGGGCTGCCATGATTTCGGGAGACGGAGACTGGTTTATTGCCATGTGTTGCCTGATTATGGGCCTCGCCTGGGCTCGCGAAGCCTGGGTATGCAGACCCAGCAAGCAGCATCGGCGGGCGGTCACGGCTCATTTCGGCGCCAACCTGGCACTCTGTGTCTTGGCGATTCTATGCGCTTGGGGGAAGGTCAGCCCGGCAAGCGTGCGCCACAATCTGGGGGTCTGGCTCTTCCTCGCGGTTCCCGCCGTACTTCTGTCTCTATCGATGTCCGCTATGGACCACAGAGACCGACTGCGATCCGAATGGGCCTATCGAGAAGACGATCCAGACCCTGCAGCCTATCCCACGGTTGGGTGGTGGCGGACGGCCGCTTTGTCCATCGTGTTGGCTCCAGTTCTCTGGGCAATCTCAACTCGGACAGGAGCGGGCTACCTTGGCATTCTGGCGATATGCTGTTTCGTCGTGGCGATATTCGCATTGCCACACTGCTTGGCTGCTCGTTGGGATTACTACTTGATTCACCGTTGGCGGAGCGCGGCTTCGACGACGAGCAATAGGCGAATGGTATAATCCCGGTAGAAGTGCACCATGGCGGTAATCGAACTGGAAGTGGATGACGCAACGGCCCGCCAGATTGCGGCGGCAACGGTGGAAGAACGCACAGCGTACGGAGATATGCTGGCGGACCTCCTTCGTGAGCGTTCTGATCGCGACAAGGCGGGCCAGCGCCTTCGACAAGCGATGGGCGAACTAGGTAGCGAAGCCGAGGCGAAGGGGTTGACCCCGGAGGTTCTTGACGATATCCTGCGTGACGGCTAAGCGCGTGGTATTCGATGCCGCCGTACTGGTTGGCGCGGCACTTGCTCAGTACCTACCCCTCGAAGGGCTGAGCTGAAGAGGCAACCTGTCCTCCTGATGGTTGCCGAAGGCCCGGTCGTGTCACACAATGTGACATGCCATTCTCCTTTTCCATCACCAAACAGGATACCAAGTGCCGGGCGCGGACCGGGGTTCTGGACATCGGTCGCGGGCCGATGCCCACGCCGCTGTTCATGCCGGTCGGCACGCGTGGGACCGTGAAGGCGATGACTCAGGGCGACCTGGAGGCCATCGGCTTTCCGATCATCCTGGGCAACACCTACCACCTGGCTACACGGCCCGGCCCCGATTACATCGAGAGCGCCGGCGGTCTGCACAGGTTCATTTCATGGAACGGCGGCATTCTCACGGACAGCGGCGGGTATCAGGTCTTTTCCCTCGCGCACCTGCGCAAGATTTCGGACGCAGGCGTGGATTTCCGCAGCACGGTGGACGGCGCGAAGATGCACTTCGACCCCGAGACGGTGATGGATATCCAGCGCAAAATCGGCGCGGATATCATCATGGCGTTCGATGAATGCCCGCCTCACCCCGCAACGAATGAGGAAACGCGCATCGCCACGGAACGGACGCATCGCTGGGCGGTCCGTTGTGTGGACCATTGGCGCAACGAAGGGCGGCCGGACGTGCAGAACCTGTTCCCGATCGTCCAGGGCGGCGTTTACGAGGACCTGCGGCGGGAGTCGGCGGAGTTCATCGGCGCGCTGGACACGCCGGGCGTAGCCGTTGGCGGCGTCAGCGTCGGAGAACCAAGCGAGGAGATGCTGCTCGCCGAGGAGCGCACCGTTCCCTATCTCCCGCCGCACAAACCGCGATACCTCATGGGGCTGGGGCAGCCTGAGGACATCCTGGAGGCCGTGGAACGCGGATTCGATATGTTCGACTGCGTGCTGCCGACCCGTTGCGGGCGAAATGGAACGGCCTACACGTCGGTTGGGAGGCTGAACCTGAAGGGCTCCAAATACGCCGAGGACTACACGCCGCTCGACGAGAAGTGCTCGTGCCCGGTCTGCGCGCGATATTCCATGGCCTACATTCGGCACCTGGTACGCAGCAATGAGATGCTCGGTTCGCAACTTCTGACGTACCACAACCTGCATTTCTACCACAACCTGATGGCCGAGATCCGCGCCGCGATTGCCGAGAGCCGGTTCGCCGAGTATAAGCGGAACGCGCTGGCCAATCTCCTCCTCCGTGCGAAGTGACCTTCGCCCCGGCGCGTACTCGCCGTTCGCCATTCGGGCATGCCCGTTACTACCATGCCGGCAGGGGATAGTGATGCGTCATGCGGGTCTAATATTGTTGCCGGCGCTGCTTCTGATGGGCTGCGGGCGGAACAAGGTCGGCGCGAACGCCAACAGTGGCGGCGTCGAAGGCCAGCTACTGCTCTCCGCCCCTTACCGACTCCCCCTCCCGGAAAGCGTACGGCTTTCCGCGGCGCAGAAACTCCAGCGGACGCTCATCGAAAAAGGGTGGCCGGACGTTGAACTGGAAGCGTCGGCCACATCGCAGATCGCGCTGCGCATTCCGGTGGCGCCAGGTCCACGAGCGGATAAGGCGGTCAGTGACCTTCAATCGCTCCAAACGGTTCCCCCGATCCAGATGATACCGCTCACCAATGTCTGCTTTCGTTCGCCGGATGGCGTTGTGGGGCCGCTCTTCGCCCCGATTGAGTACATCGGAGGGCTGCGGTTTCGCGAGATGTCTACAGGCCGCCCGATTGACGTCGGCGAGGCAGTCGGTAGTACGTCGGGGTTCAACGCGTTCGCATCCTTCCAGATCACCGGGGCGGACATTCTCCCTGGAAGCGTAACCGGGCCTTCTCCCGAGCATGATGGATCCCGCGTCGTCACGTTCCACACCCGCACGGGCCACGTTCAGGACTGGCTGGTCGCATCGAGGACATTGCAGGCGCTGCTGATCGACGGGAAGATCGCGGCCGTTTTGAGCCCTCGCGGTGCAGAAGCGCAGGGCGCCGGCCGGCTGACGGGGTCCATGGCGGTGCAACCTGGCGGCGATGACTCGGCGGTTGCGGTGCTGAATCTGCCCCGGGCCGGAAGGGCGCCGAAAGCTGAAGACATCTCCCTGGGTCTCAGCCGGGGGGCCGTGCCGCCGCCGCCTGTGAACGTCAGGGTCTTGTACGCAGGTCCGAGGCCGTCCGGCGGGACGGGGCCTTCCCAGGGACGCTGGGGCCAGCGCCGCGGCCGCTGGGCGCAAATTGATTACACTTTGCCCGATCGCTTTGATGGGAAGCCCGTGACGCCGGAGCTGTGCGCTCAGACGTTGAGCGCTCTTCAGGAGAGGGCGCGGGCAGCGGGCGTAGAGTCCCGCTTCGAGGCGACTGGAACGAAACGGATCACCGGGTGGGTTCGGATATTCCGCGGGCCTCGACGCACGCCGGGGACGACTTCGTACTCGCGGCTGATTCAGCGCGCCGAATGGGCCGTATTGCGCATGCGGCCCCGCGGCGAAGAGGATGGGGTCTGGACGCCGGCGTTCGAGGAAGGTTGGGTTGTCTGGCGCCGTCCGGGATCGGCCGAAACGAAGCGGACCTGTCGTGTGGAAAACCTGGCCCGGTATCTCCGCGCCGATCCTGACAATGTCCTCATCACGGCGGAGGATGCAGGGCCGGCAAGCGCCGCTTCGGACACCGGCGGTGGACGTGAAGGCAATTTGGCGAGAGTGACCGTCGCGTTGAAGCCCGCCGCCGCCGGACGCTGGAAATCACTCTTTGCGAGGAGCCCAAGCGCAATCGCCGCCCTTTTTGTCGATGGCGTACTGATTTCGCGGTTCAGGTTGGGGGACCGGCCGCTGGCCGGCGACACAGTCTCGGTTCTGGAGAGCCGTCTGCTGCCTCTGTACGGCGGCGCCGCTCCTTCGGGGATCGAGATCTCGGAAGTGGACGCGCAGGCGCTGGCAGGCCTTCTGAACCTGCCGCCGATCAGGCTCAACTTTACGGACACTACCTATCGGATGGTGGACCGGGACGTTCAATCGTCCTCCGCCGGCTTCGCCGGACCCGCCGGACCGAGATAAACACGGCGGAGCGTATGGCCAATGCAACTCGCGCGGCGTAATCGCCCGGCAGCGGTGATCGCCGCCACATTATTATCAGGCGCGCATGACACGGCGGATTTGATTTGGCCCCGCCCGCGTGGTAAAATGCAACCGTACCCCGCCCCATAGCGCGACGCTACGGGCGGGTTTTTATTGACGGGCAGAGCATTCGGCCGCCTGTCTTCGGCCGTCCATGATTTGGATGGTTACACTTCGTTACCCAACCCAATCGGTTGGAGGGGGTTTCCTTCCTTGAAATCAGTTTACCGCAACACGCTTCTCCTTGTGCTGGCCTTGCTCGTTGGCTGTGCCGCCGTCAATTACTTGCCGGTGACGGATCCAAACGGCGTGCAGCGCAAAATGTTCCCGGTTAAGCAAGGCCTGGACCTCGCGGGAGGAACCCGCGCTGTGCTGCAGTTGCAGACGTCGCCCGAGGTTCCCGTCATCACGCCCGAGGTGCAGGCGCAGGTGCTGGGGATCATGCACAACCGCATCAACGCCATCGGCATCTCGGAGCCCCTGGTGCAGGCGAAGGGCAATGATCAGATCGTCATTGAAATGCCCCTCACGCCGGGAGCGAGTATCGAGCAGCAGCAGAAGGACCTCCAGGACCTGATCCAGGCGGCCAAACTGGAATTCATCTGGCTCAAGGACTGCCACGGCGTTGGCGAAGGCGCCGGCGGCAACCCCAGCGGCAGGTACATTTACGAAGGCGGAAACCGCATCGTTGACGCGGACACCGGCAAGCCGCTCACGGACGAAGAGGTACAGAAGAAAATCCTCTACGCCGATCCTGCCAACATCATCGTGACCGGCAGCGACCTCAAGCCGAATGGCGCGAAAGTGGACATCGAGTCCGGCGCCAACGGCCGCGGCGTCGTTACGCACATGGAGTTCAATGACAAGGGCGCGAAGAAGTTCGCGGATTACACGAGCGCAAACGTGGGCTCCCTCCTTGCCGTCGTCCTTAACGGACAGATCCAGCAGGCCCCGCGCATCCAGAGTAAAATCACGGACGGTACGGCGATCATCGAAGGCGGATCCTCAACCACCGTCAAAGAGGCCCAGAAACTGGCGGACCTGTTCAATGCAGGCGCATTGCCCGTTCCGCTCAAATCGCTCGCGTCATCCAGCGTTGAGGCCACCCTCGGCCAGGGCGCGGTGCAGCATGCCATCGTCGGCGGAATCATCGGCATCGCGCTGGTACTGGTGTTCATGCTGGCCTACTACTTCCTGCCGGGCGCCATCGCCGCCATCGCCCTCATCATCTACGCGATCATCACATTCAGCCTGTTCCGCCTGCTTGGCGTCGTACTGACGCTGCCAGGCATCGCCGGCTTTATCCTCAGCGTGGGTATGGCCGTTGACGCTAACATCCTCATCTTCGAGCGAATGAAGGAAGAGATGCGCGCCGGCCGGACCCTGCACGCCGCCGTCGATGCGGGATTCGATCGAGCCTGGACTTCCATTCGCGACAGCAACATCTCAACACTCATCACGTGTCTGATCCTCTACATATTCGGCACCGGTCCGATCAGAGGCTTTGCCTTCGTGCTTTCCCTCGGTGTGATCGTGTCGCTGTTCACCGCCATCACCGTCAGCCGCGCTCTTCTGCACGTCCTGGTCAATCAGGAATGGAGCCACGACCCGAAATACTTCCGCGTGGGCGAAAAGCAGTTCGGTTGGGGCCAGAAGGCGGAGCGCCAGCACTGGGATGTGATGGGCAAGATGAACCTGTGGTTCACCATCAGCGCCATCCTCATCCTCGTCGGCTGGGGATTCAACGCCGCCCACTATTTCAAGGACGGCTCACTCGTACGCAAGGGTATCGACTTCACCGGCGGCACGATGCTGACCTACTCGCTGCCGAACGGGGTTACGGCTTCCGATGAAGACGTCAAGGCGGTCTTCGCGCAAAACGGCCTGAAGGAAAGCTCCGTTCAGCGAACGGTTGAACAGACCGGAGCGACCGCGGGGAAGAGCGTGGTCACCGTTCGCACGATCCAGTTGGACCCGCAGAAGGTCGCGTCGTTGTTCCAGGCGATGCAGACCAGGTTCGGCAATGAGAAGACGAAGCAGTTGGTGCGGCAGGAGGCGGTCGATACCGTCGGACCGGTCATCAGCGCAGAACTCACGCGGCAGGCATTCATGGCGATCATCTTCGCGTGTTTGCTCATCGCGCTCTATCTGGGCGTCATGTTCGGCCAGTTCGGATTCCTCGACGGCCTGAAATACGGCTCGGCTGCGGTTATCGCCCTCTTCCACGACGTTCTCGTCATCTTTGGTTTCATGGGCCTGGCCGGCTATCTGTGGAACTGGGAAATGAGCTCGCTGTTTGTGACCGCCGCCCTGACCGTCATCGGCTTCAGCGTTCACGACACCATCGTCGTGTTTGACCGAATTCGCGAGAACATGAAGATCCACGGCAAGGAGATGTCGTTCAAGGATATCTCCAATGCCAGTATCGTCCAGACGCTTGGCCGGTCCATCAACACATCGGCGACCGTTGTGATCACCCTGGCCGCGCTCCTCATCTTCGGCACCCAGGGCAGCCTGGAGCTGAAGGTGTTCACCGCGGTGCTCCTTGTGGGTATCATCTCGGGAACGTACTCCAGTATCTTCAACGCCACTCCGATCGTGGTCCTGATGGAGAAACGCCGCGACGCCGCCCGGCTTGCCGCGGCCGCGCAAACGCGACGCCCGAGCGCCGCCGACACGAAGTCGTTTGCGACACCCAAGGCCGCCGTGGCGACGCCCAGCACGCCGAAACCTGCCGCCGCCGATCCGGTCGGCGATGCGGAGAAGGCGAAAGCGGCCGGTGCAGCGAAGAAGACGAAACGCCGCTTCTAGGCGCCGGCACAGTCAAGTGCAGCCGAAGGCACGAAGGCCTGGCCTTCGTGCCTTCGGCTCATTTCGGCATTGTTGCGCCGTTGCCCAACGTCGGATGGATTTGGCTGGTATAATGAAAGCTAACGGGGGGGCGCGTCTGGCGCGCCCGGTTGCGTGGCAGAGGGGATACATCGCGATTTGAAGAGCGGTATGAGATGGAAGCTGGCGGCGGAATGCCGAGCCGACGGCAATGCACTGGCGGCGGCACTGGGTGTGGCGCCGCCAATCGGCCGCCTGCTTGCCCAGCGCGGCGTCCTGGAAGAGGATGCCGCCCTCCGTTTTCTAAACCCGGACGTCACAGACCTGCACGACCCATTCCTGTTGTGCGATATGGACAAGGCCGTCAGCCGCCTTTCCAGCGCTATGGACGCGGGCGAAGTGATCGCCGTCTTCGGCGATTACGACGTGGATGGGATTACCAGCGCCGCCCTTCTGGGGCGCGTTCTGGGCAAGCTGGCCAGGAAACCCGGGACGATCAAGACCTACGTGCCGCATCGCCACCGCGACGGGTACGGACTGAGCCCGGAAACGATTGACCACCTTCACGCGGAAGGCGCCGTTGTGGTGGTATCCGCGGACTGCGGGATCTCCGGGCACGCGGCCGCCGAGCGGGCGACAGCGCTCGGCATCGATCTGATCGTGACCGACCACCATGAACCGCAGGCGACGCTGCCAGATGCGTACGCCATCGTCAATCCCAAGCGCGAAGGCTCGCGATACCCGTTCCGGGATCTGGCCGGCGTGGGGGTCGCGTTCAAATTGGCGCAGGCGTTGGCGTCCCGGCGGGGGGTCACACTGGAGAAGTTCTGGCCGCGGTTCCTGGACCTCGTGGCTCTGGGAACGGTGGCGGACAACGCTCCTCTGCTCGATGAGAACCGTGCCATCGTCCAATTGGGGCTGCTCCGCCTGTCCGATACCCGAAAGGCCGGCCTCCGGGCGCTACTGGCCGCTGTGGGCGCGCTTCAGCGTCCCATCCGTGCGGCAACCATCAGTTTTCAGGTGGCGCCGCGTCTGAACGCCGTTGGGCGGGTTGACGACGCAGCGCTTGGCCTCGAATTGATGATGACGCAGGACGTTACGCGGGCGCAGGAACTGGTGGCGATGCTGGAACGGTTGAACGACCAGCGAAGGGAGGAACAGGAGCGCATCTGGCAGGAGGCATCGGACGCGATTCGCGCCCAGGGGTTGGCGCAGGACAAAGTCATCGTCGTTCACGGCGCCAACTGGCACAAAGGCGTTGTGGGGATTGTTGCGGGCCGCCTCGCCGACGTGTACCACCGCCCCGCGCTCGTGGTGGCGACCGATGGGGACGTCGCCCGTGGCTCCGCGCGCAGCGCGTCCAGTTTCCCCATGATCGATGCCCTGGGCGCCTGCCGCGATTTTCTCACCGATTACGGCGGCCACAGCCAGGCGGCGGGCTTCGATATGCTGGTCGCCAATCTCCCGGGCCTGAGAGCGGGACTTAACCGCTTCGCGGATGGGTACCTCGAAGAAGACGACATCATCCCGTCGCTGGACGTGGACCTGGAGATCGAGCCGTACGAGATAACCCTCGCGGCATTTCGCGATCTGGCGCGGCTTGAACCGTTCGGCGCCGGAAATCGTGAACCGCTGTGGATGGCTCGAGGTTTCAAGGTGCTGAGCGCGACGTGCTTTGGCCGGGCGGACGACCGCGCGCACCTCAGCCTGCGAGTCTGCGGGGAAGGGATGGGACCTACCGACTGCGTGTGGTGGCGAAAAGCGGCGCGCATCGACCAGTTTACCCCAAACTCCCGTTGCGACATGGTGTTCAGAATGGAACAGAATCATTTCGGTAACGGAGGCTTGCGCCTGGTGATACAGGACGCGGTCCCCGGAGGAACGGGCGGGGATTCGGAATTCGCCGGTCCCGCAGCGGAGACGTTTTCGGCCGACGGGACCACGGCCTGAAAAACACCCATAGCACGAATATGGCGGCAACCGCATCACAACTTGCGCCCATTGCGTCCGCGCCGATTGATCAGGGCATGGACGTTTACCCCGAGGAGATCAGAATCTCGCTCGAGGAGGGATACACGCGGCTCGTCAACGCCATCCTTTCATACAGCCCGATGGAGGATGTTGAGACGCTGAGGGCGGCATTCGAGTTCGCGTCCGTCGCCCACTCGAAGCAGATCCGCGAAACCGGCGACCCCTACATCGTCCACCCCCTTGAGGTCGCCGAGATCCTCGCCAGCCTGGAGCTGGATATGGCGACGATCATCGCCGGGCTCCTTCACGACACCGTGGAAGACACCGGCGTCACCCTGGAAGACGTGAGGAAGCGCTTCGGCGACGAGATCGCGCAGCTCGTGGACGGCGTCACCAAGTTGAAACGCGCGGATTTCGAGCACCTCCAGCGCGACAGCGGCGCCGCACCACAGCCGGACGAGCCGAAGGCGGAGGGCGAAGACGGCAAGGCGGAAGGTAAGCGGCGCGGCCTCACCGATGCCCAGCGCCAGGCGGAGAACCTGCGCAAGATCCTCCTTGCCGTGGCGCGTGATTTCCGCGTGATGATCATCAAGCTCGCCGATCGCCTTCACAATATGAAGACGCTGAGCGTGAAATCGCCGGAGAAACAGCGCCGGATCGCCACGGAAACCCTCCAGATTTACGCCCCCCTGGCCCATCGCCTGGGCGTCGGCCGCATCAAATGGCAGCTTGAAGACCTCGCATTCAAATACCTCTACCCGGAGGAGTTTGCGCAAGTCGCGGATATGGTTGCCCGCACGCGCAAGGAGCGCGAAGGCGAACTCGCCGACGTGATGGACCAGTTGAAGGGTCGTCTCGCCGAGGAGGGTATCCACGCCCAGATACAGGGGCGGCCGAAGCACTTGTTCAGCATCTGGAACAAGATGCGCAAGCAGGAGCTGAGTTTCGAGCAGTTGTACGACCTCGTGGCGATCCGCGTCATCGTGGAAACTGTCGCGGAGTGCTACCAGGCGCTGGGCATCGTGCATGAACTCTGGATTCCCCTGCCCGGCCTGTTTTCCGATTACATCGCGCGTCCCAAATCGAACATGTACCAGAGCCTTCATACGAAGGTCCTCGGGCCCATCGGGGCGCCGCTGGAAGTGCAGATTCGAACTTTCGAGATGCACCGCACGGCGGATTACGGCGTTGCCGCACACTGGCAGTACAAGGAAGGCGGCGGGAAAGCGCGGGACGATTTCGAGCGCAAGATGGCCTTCATGTCCCGCCAGTTATTTGAGTGGGACAAGGACAACCAGAGCGAATTTGAGTTCCTTCGGAGCGTGGTCGATGACCTGTTCTTTGACCAGGTGTTCGTCTTCACCCCGAAGGGCGACGTGATCGACTTGCCTGCCGGCGCGACCATCGTCGATTTTGCGTTTCGCGTTCACACCCGTTTGGGTGAGCACTGCGCGGGCGGCCGTATCAACGGCAAGATCGCCCCTCTGAGCACGCAGCTCAAGAACGGCGACATAGTGGACGTTACGCAGAGGGCCAGCGTGCAGCCGAGCCTGGACTGGCTGTCTTTCGTCAAGACGTCGCATGCCAAGGCGAAGATACGCTCTTTCTTCCGCAAGGCGCACTACACCGAGAATGCCCAGAAAGGCCGCGAATCGCTGGAGCGCGAGGTGCAGCGCCTGGGCCTGGAACCGCATACCGTCCTGAAACCCGAGATGCTGGAGAAAGTGGCGAAAGCCATGAACTACGTCTCGGTGGAAGACCTGTACGCGGCGATCGGGGGCGGTCAGGCCGCAGCGCAGACCGTCGTGAATCGCCTCCGCGACCAGATTCCCGTCAACGAAGACAAGATATTCATCGGCAAGGCATCCGAAGCCCGTCTGGACATCACGGCCGGCGGCGTGGACGAAGTGCTCATTTCAAGGGCGAGGTGCTGTTCTCCGCTTCCCGGCGAAGACGTCGTGGGCTACGTGACGCAGGGCCGCGGCGTGATGCTCCACATCCGAACGTGCAAGAACCTCATCTCACTCACGGAGAAGAGCCCTGAGCGCGTAACCGAGATCTCGTGGCGCGGGAGCGCCGGGGAGCGGTATCCCGTACCGGTACGAATCGACGCCTTTGACCGCGTGGGCCTCCTTCAGGACATCAGCAGCATCTTCAGCGCCAACAACACCAATATCCGGGAGGCCAGCATCAAATCGCGCGCCAATCACCGGGCAGTCCTGGAATTGCAGCCGGACGTGGAAAGTGCGCAGCAACTGGAGTCTCTGCTGGCCAACGTGCGCAAACTGGGAGACGTTCTGGATGTGTACCGGATAACGAGCGCCGCCGACGCGCCGCCGGATACCGCCCAGCTTCCCCTGTCGTCCCAGCGCCCCGCATGAGAGCCTTGGTACAGCGTGTGAGTGAAGCCCATGTCATCGTCGATGGCGAGACCGTCGGCGAGATATCCCACGGCCTGCTCATTCTTCTGGGCATCGGCGAGGGCGATACCGCGGAACTGGCGGCGAAGATGGCGGCGAAGTGCGCCAACCTGAGGATCCTTGAGGACGAGCAGGGGAAGATGAACCGCAGCCTCCTTGATTCCGGGGGCAGGGCGCTGGTGGTGAGCCAGTTCACCCTGTATGCCGACTGCCGCAAGGGGCGCCGCCCCAGTTTCACCGGCAGCGCGGGCCCGGAGGAGGGGGAGCGTCTGTACGACAGCTTCTGCGGCGCACTCCGCGAGCTCGGCATCGGCGTTGAGACGGGCGTCTTCCGCGCGCACATGGACGTCCAGCTTCATAACGACGGCCCGGTGACGATCTGGCTGGATAGCGATGAGATATGCTAGCGGGCGGCGCGGCCCATTCCGCGCCTGCCCCGATTCCGCCCCTAAGCGGCTGAACCCACAGAGGAGATCATTACGGTGACGAAACCACTGGCGCTGTGTGCAGGACTGCTGGCGACCCTGGCGCTCTTTCCCTACCGCGAGGCCCGGGCGGTTCAATGGAACAGCCTGAAAGCCGGCAACCCGGTGCTTCCGGGGTATTTTGCCGACCCGTGCTGCCGCAAGTTCGGCGACACCTATTACCTCTATGTCACGCCGGACGGCTGGGATGTCGGGAAGGGTCCGTTCTGCATCTGGACAAGCAAGGATTTCGTCAACTGGACCTCGCATAAGTCACTCGGAGTGAATCCGGGCACCTTCTGGCCGGCGACGGATTTCAAGTGGGCGCCGTCCGTGGTGAAACACAACGGCAAGTACTACATGTACACCCAGACCCCCTGCATGGTGTGGGGGGCCGTCGGGGACACTCCACTCGGCCCGTGGAAGAGCCTGTCTCCCGAAGGCAAGCCGATGATCCCGGACCAGACCCCCAAGGGATCGATCGTTCTGGACGGTGAAGCCTTCATCGACGACGACGGTCAGGTGTACATCTGGTACAGTACCTGGTGGACCCCCACCGTCGCGAAGCTCAAGAGCGATATGTGCACCATCGACGGCACACCCATCCAGTACTTCAGGAACCCCAACAACCCGAACCCGTACGGCACCATCCAGGGCTGTATGGAAGCGCCGTATATGTTCAAGCGCAACGGCACGTACTACCTGATGTATTCGAACAATTACTGCCAGAACTCCACCTACCGCGTGGAATACAGCACGTCCACTTCGCCTCTTGGCCCGTTCGCCTATGGCAGGAACAACCCCATACTTGAGACGAATGAGGACGATACAGTCGACGGCCCGGGGCACCACACCATTCTGGAAGATGGCGGCAAGATATACATCATCTATCACCGGCACGACAACCCGCACGATCCCGACGGATCGCACCGGCAGACGGCCGCGGATGAACTGCATTTCAATGCGGATGGGTCCATCGCGAAGGTGGTCCCATCCCACGCGGGCATCGGCTACCTTGCCCCTTCCACCAAGCGAGATACCGACATTTCGCTAGGAAAGCCCGCCACGGCGTCCTCATCCGCCGGCGCCGAATTCGCGCCCAGGTATGTGACAGACGAGAACAACGGCACCCTTTGGAAGGCGAGCGAGTACAAGTTCCCGCAATGGGTGCGGGTGGACCTTGGTTCGCCGCGCAAGTTCGCGCGCGTGGAGACCGAGTTCCAGTATGCGCAGATAGGCTACCAGTACATCCTCGAGTCGTCCATCGACGGCAAGGTGTGGAAGCGGTTCGCGGACCGGAGTAAAAATACGTCCTGGGGCCCGATGATCGACAGAGCAGGCGTCACCGGGAGGTACATCCGGATCACCATACTCGGGGACAATAACACGCCCCGGCCCGACCCGCGCATCGGCATCTGGAACCTGAAGGTCTATGACGGCATCGAGAAGCCCAACCAGCCCCCCGTGGTGGAAGCGGGACCAGGCAAATCCGGTACCTCAGCCTTTCCCACGCTCGCGCTCGAGGGCATCGTGTACGACGATGGACTGCCCGCCGGGCCCGTGACGACCGTTTGGACCAAGGTAAGCGGGCCCGGAACCGTCACGTTCCGCAATGCGGACAGGCGCGAAACGTACGCCACGTTTTCGTCACCGGGGAAGTACACGCTGAAACTGACGGCGAGTGACGGGAAGCTCGCCTCCTCGGACACGGTCACATACACCATCAATCCTCCGGGGCAAGAGCTAGTGAGGTATCGGTTGGACGAGCCGGGCGGGAACGTGGCGGTCGATGTTTCGGGCAATGCGCAGGACGGCTACCTGCAGAACAAGGCGACGCGTCGCAGCGGAGTGACCGGGATGGCCCTTACACTCGACGGCATCGGCGACTACATGACGATTCCACCGCTTGGCCGGCCGGGCAATCTCACGATAGCCGCGTGGGTGAAGCCGGATTCGCTGTCCAGCCTCAGCGCCATCGTGAGCGCGAACTCGGAGGGCAGAACGGCACGGAACGGTTCGCCCCGTCTCATGCTCAACGGAAACGGCCAGTTTCAGTTTTCCGTCAGTGGCTGCATCCCCGTGGACCAGACATCGCAATTTGCGTTCACGGACAAGACCCTCGGAAGGTGGACGCATATAGCCGTTGTGTATGCACGCTCCGCGAAAACGGTGACGTTCTACGTAGACGGAAAACCCGATTCCACTCACACGTACAGCGATACGCAGCCCATTGACCTTTCGGTGGGATTGCGCGCGGGCGCGGCGAGCAACGGGTTGTATTTCGACGGCAAGATAGACGATCTGGCCATTTTCAGCACGCCCATCAGCCCGCGGGCGGTGCGCGATATCATCGGCGGCGGGCGATGGACGACAATCGCTGACGCGCTCCGTGCTGCCGATGGGCGGAAGGTTACGCTCAAGGCAAAAGCCGTGACCTACGCGCCGAGGGACGCGTCCGGTCATCGTACCACGGGGTTTTTCCAGATCGCGGAGCCGGACAGCACCGCTACGCTGCGCGTAGTGGACGGATCGGCCGGACAGGATCGGGCGGACACGGAGAGCGGCGTGACCGTATCCGGGACGATGCGCACCGACGCAGAAACGGGCGAGCGCTATCTGGCGCTCAGCAAGCCCCCCGAGATTGAGTCGTGTTCCCATGTCTCCACGCTGGATGTGCGATCCTCGTCAATCGAGGGCAACCGCGCGCTGGCCGGCAGGATGGTCGCTTTCGAGGCGAAGGTGATATCCGTCGCCTCGGACGCCGGCTCCCTGGTCACCGCGGACGGCACGAATGTTGTGTCGGAAATTGGTCCGATTGATCTCGTGAGTAGAGGCAACACGGTGCACATCGTCGGCGTTGTGGGCAGGGCCGGCACAAAGGCGGCCGGCGCCGGGACAGTGGTCCTGCTGCGCGACATCAGCGTCATCGATCCGCCGGTTCCGCCTGTGACCAATGGGCTCGTGGCACGCTACAAGTTCGATGAAAGCGCCGGGGCAGCCGTGTCCGATGCGTCGGGCAAAGGCAATGCCGCCACGTTGGGCGGCGGCGCTACGTGGGCGTCGGGCAAGATGGGGAATGGCGTGAATCTGGACGGGCGGGGCGGCCACATCACCCTTCCCGTGGGCATTATGAAGGACGTCAGCGACTTCACTATCTGCGCATGGGTCAAGCAGGACGCCAGGCCGATGTTCTCCCGAATCTTCGATTTCGGATCCGGCACCGACAAATACATGTTCCTGTGCAATCTGGGCGAAGGCGGCATACGGTACGCCATAACGTCTAACGGCAACGCGGGTGGTGGCGAGAAGGTATGCGAGACCGACCAACCTCTCCCCCTCGGAGCCTGGAAGTATGTGGCGGTCACGCAGGCCGGCGATACCGTGAGCCTCTACATCGACGGGAAACAGGTGGCCAGGACCGCGGGCATCACGCTGAAGCCGTCGGACCTGGGCGCCACCGACCGGAACTGGATCGGCCGGTCGCAATACAACGACCCCACGCTGGACGGCAAGGTGGATGATTTCCGCATCTACAACAGGGCTCTCACAGACAGCGAGATAAGTCAGATATCCAAGGGTTACTGAGCGTTCGGCATTCAGGATTCATCATCCAGACGCGGAAACTCCGCCCTGGATGCTGAATGCCCGATGCCTGACCGTCGTTTAGTGCACGTCCGGTCCGAAGAAGTCGTCAATCCCGACGCCCTCCGTGTAATCAGCCGGACGCTGGAAACGGAAATTCGACGCCGGAAACCGGCGCGCTTGACGTGCATAATTGGCAGTTATACGGGTTGTGTTGCCGTCGGCGTCACGCACGGCGGCCTTCCGTACGAGCGCATCAGAACGTCCGAAGGCGAATGCCACGAAGGCAGCGCTGCCTTCGGGTGTAGTGCCGGTCTGGCCGTACAAACGGTACGAGGGTGTGCCATTGATCTTCGTGGTAGTCAGCGGCACGCGCGTCAAGATGCGCGCGACATCAGGATTCTGCACGATTGTTGTGAGCTCGCTGGTCACCGCATTCGGCAGTAGTAGCCGTAATCGTTCTCGAACGACCTGCAGTTCCGGGTCGTTGGGATCCAAACGAAGCCATAGTTTCCTCGGTTTGTTCACGAAGACTTGGTCGGACCCGTTGACGTAAATGGATCCGCTTCCCTTGCTGGTCCGTAGCTGTTCCACGTAATGGGTTGAATCGTTCCAGCGGACCGTTCCCGTGAGAACCGTTTTCACTCCGGTTGCTTCCTGTCGCACAAAAGTAGCCTTGATCACGCAGGGGCCAAGTGTTTGATGGGCGTGGATGGACTTCCAGATCATCGATTTGGCATTGGGAGTTGCGGCTCCGAACGAAGCCGAACCAAGACCGGCGATCACCAGTGTGAGCAGACAAGTTTTTTTCATGGCGCGTCTCCTTGTAGTCCGATAGAACGGATCGGCGAGTCAGATGATGGGAAACCAACCTGTATGTGCGAGTCGCATCCACTATAGGAAGCGGGCATGGAACGCTGCAAGGTGAGCTCTAAGGCCTGCGACGTGTACAGCGGCGCAGACTAGTCCCAGGCGGGCGCCAATTGCCGGCTTGCCCTGCTTCGCCGCCGCGCCGCACAATGAACCGATGACTGTAGAGCGCACAAGCAACCCGATGGCTGTCCGCATCGGGCCCCTGGAACTCGCCAACCCCGTGATGACGGCGTCCGGCACGTTCGGATTCGGCCTCGAGTACGCTGATTTTGTGGATCTGAACCGGCTCGGCGCCATGGTGACCAAGGCGACGACACTTCAACCGAGGCTTGGGAACTCCCCACCGCGCACGGTTGAGACGCCCGCGGGGATGCTGAACGCGATCGGCCTCCAGAACGACGGTGTTGAATCGTTCCTGAACGAGAAACTGCCCAAACTGGCCGCGTATTCCGTTCCCGTCATCGTGAACATCGCCGGTACCAGCATCGAGGATTATGCCACGCTGGCGGGTATGCTGGATGTGGATGGCGTTGCCGGGATTGAGATGAATATCTCGTGCCCCAATGTGGGGCATTCGGGCGTGGAGTTCTGCATGGAGCCCGGGGCCACCGAGCGGGTGGTCGCTGCCGTGCGGGCGCGTACGGCAAAATGCGTCATCTGTAAGTTGAGCCCCGCGGTAACCGACATCACCGTCATCGCCCGGGCGGCGGAGCAGGGCGGCGCGGACGCGGTGAGCGTCATCAACACGCTGGCGGGAATGGTGATCGATGTGGAGAAACGCCGCCCGGTTCTGGCAAACGGCACCGGCGGCCTGAGCGGACCGGCGATTCGGCCGGTGGCCGTGCGCATGTGCTGGCAGGTCGCCAAATCGGTTTCGATCCCGGTGATCGGCATCGGCGGCATCCAGACATCGGAGGACGCGCTACAGTTCCTGATCGCCGGGGCGAGCGCCGTCCAGGTCGGCACCGCGAGTTTTGTGAACCCCGGGTCGAGCATCGATGTCCTGACGGGCATCGATGCGTATCGCGTCCGGCATGGGTTCGAGAGTATCGGCGAGATTGTGGGCTCGCTCACGATGAGGGAGAATCGAAGATGAAATTCGCACGCATGCTGGGGCTCGTGATGGTGGTCGCGTGCGGCCTCGCGCGCGCGCAGACGTTTCCCTTCGAAGATGATTTCTCTTCGTACTCGCCCGGCAGCACCGGCGCTCCCGTGTGGAGTGTGCTTGCCGGTGGGATGTTCAACGCATCGGAGGGCGGGCTCAAGGGCAGTGTACTTGTCCGGTACAACATCCGCCCGCCTCGCAGTTACGTCGCGGAGATGACCGTGGCGCTGCCGGCCGGCGCTCCGCCCGAAGGGACCCTCGCTGCATTCCGGTTCAACGGGCAGGACGAGAAATCGATGCAATCGGCCGACGTAGCGGCGCTTCAGACTACGGGGGGAGCGGATTCCGCGACCGTGGTGACGTCGGCAGATCGACGGGTCACTTCAACGGCTTCACTCGCGATCCCGAAGGATGGGGTTGTGAGTTTGCGGCTCGCGGTGGATGGAGACACCGGACGATACGCTATCTGGTCTGGCGATACGCTTCTGTCGAAGGGCGCTTCCGAGTATTCAGCCGGCCTTCTGGCCCTGGAACTCGGCGAGAATTCGACGCTCAGGCATTTCGCATTGAGGGTGGTCACCGAGGAGGAGAAGAAAGCCCTTCAGGTCACCACGTTGTTTAACGATCCGAGGGACATCGCAGATGGCGGAGACGGGCTTATCCTGGTTCTGCATCGCGGCTCTCCGGCCATGTTCGCGGTGACGCCCGACGGAGAGGTGATTCGTTCTTTCGGCAGGCGGATAGCAACCGCGCTGGTCGATCCGGTGGCAATGGCAATCGGCATCTCAAAGGAGGTGCTTGTGCTGAACCGGTATCCCGGAGAAGTGATCGCCTACGATCGCAACGGAGGGCTCCGCCGCCGGTTCGGCAGGGGAAACCTGTCCCGCCCGGTCGATATGACCGTGCTGGCCTCGGGCAATGTGTACGTCGCAGACGCGGGGGCCCACGCTATCGCCGTCTTCGGCGCGGACGGCAAGTATCTCGGCGCCTGCAAATTGGGAACGGACGAACCGTCCGCGATCGCTTCCGATGCCGCCGGCAATCTGCTGGTTTCCGTGCTGCCGGCCCGCACGATCGCGTTTCGTCCCGCCACCCAGCCGTCCAACCTGGTGATTGTCCGCGAGGCGCCAGGCGGCTTCGAGGCTCAGATCGCCGTGGGCCATTCAACCTGGGCTTTCAGCGGCGGGGCCATTACGGAGACAGGCGGGGCCGGCCGGTTCACCGCGGCGGCCGTCGGCGCGTTGGGAACGCATGGGCGCATGGCGAGCGTTAACGGGACCGTTTATGTACTGGACCGCGACCACAGTCGGTTCGTCGCCGTTCCTCCGGCGCTGAACGATGCCGCACCCGAAGTGACGCTGCAGAACGCCGCCGGCAGTTCGGCGCTGGTTCGCTGGGACGCGATGACGCCGGTTAAAACGGCGCGCGTCCATCTGCTCCGCGGTTCGACATGGGACACCCTGCGGCAGGATACGGCCAAGCCGGCAGCCCACCTTCAGGTACTGCTGGAGCGGCTTAAGCCAGGGATGAAATACAAGTACTGCGTCAGCCCAACGCTCAGCACGGTGCCGCCATCGGATTGGTCCGGCGAGTATACATTTACGACACCGGCTTCGGAGGCGAAGCCTTGAGCCCGGAAAGTCCGGAAAAACCGGTCTTCGGGGCGCCCCGCAATCGGGACCTGCATCTGAGCCAGCGCTATACGCGGTGGGCTATCTGGGGGTGCATGACATTCGTTCTGCTGGGCGCGCTGGCGATCGGCGGGTATTTCGTGGTTCTGTTCCGCAACCCGGCGGTGTGGCGCGCGGCGGAGAATCTGGCACGCTGCCAGGCGCGCATGCAGGTGCTCTCGGGGGCGCTGGGTCGGTACAACGAAGACAAGGGCCACCTGCCGGCGAGGCTCGACGACCTCTATCCCACCTATCTCGCCGATAAAGTGAACCTGCGCTGCCCGGCCGACCCCGACACCGGGAAGGCGAGCAGTTTCGTGCTCCGGCCCGGCGTGCTCTGGACCGGCGGGGACGCTGTGGTGGTTTACTGTCCTCACCACCCGGCCCGGAACCTGATGCCCGGGAAAACGGCTGCCGATGCCGGGAACGTCGTTCCGGTCATCTACCAGGGCGGACGGGTGGACCGGGAGATCGCCTCGCTGGATCGTTTCCCGGCGCCCGCCGCCGGGGTTGCCCCCAAGCGTTGACAGGGCGGCGGCGCACGGCGTATCATGGGATAGGCGCCTCGTCTGGGCGCCTGAATTGCCGGGTCGTCCAATGGCAGGACAACGGTTTTTGGAGCCGTCTATCAAGGTTCGAATCCTTGCCTGGCAACCATTTTTTCTCCCCCGGCCCGGATCGAGCCTCTCCGAGCCTGTTACCGACTCGCGGCCGGCGATCCTCGGGCTCGCGGCACGATCAGATTGACCCCTTATGCGCGTCACCGACCAGGTAAATCCGGTTTACAGCAGGCTGAACGAACTGCTGGACGGCGTTCCCGGGTTTGTCTGGGAATACAAGGGCTGCCCGGGCGCTCCGGGCGGGCATCTGGCTTACGTCAGTCCCGGCGTCAGGGACATCTTCGGCGATACCCGGTTTACCCCCGCCTCGGCCCTTTCCAGGATCATCGCCAGCGTACACCCGGCGGACGTGCTGCTGGTGCGGAGCAAGATCATTGAGGTGTTCCACTCCGGGCAAAAGGGCGGCGTTCGGATACGCTGCCTTCGCGGCGACGGCGCAATCGTCTGGCTTGACGTCCGGATGGCGGCCGTCGTGGACGTTACACGAAGATCCGTCGGGCTCCACGGGATGGCGGTGGACGTCACCGAACAGCGGCGCATCGAAGATGCTCTCCGCCAGCGTGAGAACGAATTCCGGAACCTCGCAGAAAATGCGCCGGACGAGATCGTCCGATTTGACCGGGACGCGCGGCACATTTATGCCAATCCCGCTGTGTGTGAAGGCGCCCGCATGACGCGCGAGGCGATCATAGGCAAGACACACACGGAATTGGGGCTCCCGTCCGGGCACGCGGAGGAATGGGAGTCCTGGGTGCGGCAGGTACTCGCGAGCGGCCTTGAGCGTGTCGAGACCTTCGAACCATTAGCAGGGCGGGGCCGCAAATGCCTGCACGCGAGGATCATCCCGGAGCGGAACGAATCGGGTGAGATTGAATCCGTGCTCGCAATCGTCCGAGATATCTCGGACCAACACCGCGCGAAGGAGATCGAGGCGTTCCTTGCCCGGGCAGGGGAACGGTTATCGGCCACTCTGGACTACGAGGGAACGCTGGAGACCGTGACCGACCTAGCGGTCCCCTTGATTGCCGACATATGCGCCGTAGACCTGATCGACGCGGATGGCATTGTCCGGCGCGTCGCGGAGCATGGCATCGATCCGGAGGCCGCTGCCCGCGCGAGGGAGCTGGCGGGCGAGGCCCCGTTCGATGCCGAGGCGGAAATCAACGTCCCGCTGACCGTTCGCACCGGGGAGACCCTTCTCGTTTCAGACGTGAACGACGAGTGGCTCGAATCCGTCAGCGCCGGGCGCCGCCTGACGCTTGTGCTGAAGACCCTCGGGATTCGATCGCTGCTGACCACCCCCCTATCGGCGCGAGGAAAGCTCATCGGGTCCATGACGTTCGCGATGACAACATCCGGGCGTCGTTTGAGCCAGGTCGACGTGGTGCTGGCCGAGGTATTCTCAAATCGTTGCGGGCAGGCCATCGACAACGCCAGTCTGTTCCGGCAGGTGGAGCAATTGAACCGTCACAAAGATGAGTTCATCGCGATGCTGGGCCATGAACTACGGAATCCTCTGGCCGCCATATCGAATGCGGTCTCGGCGGTTCAGAGCCGCTACACGTTGGCCGACGGCCCATTTCGCGACACCCAGGCCGAGATCATGCGCCAGATCGGCCTGATGGCCCGCCTCGTGGATGATCTTCTCGATGCGACGCGCATCACTCACGGACAGATTCACTTGCGAAGGGAGCGCATGGACGCCGGGGAAGCCGTTCTCCTCGCTGTGTCATCGCTGGAAGGCCAGGCCGCCGCGAAGGGGCAGCGCGTGGACCTGGATATCCCTGAATCGGGACTCCCGATCTCGGCGGACCCTGTTCGAATTCAGCAGATATGCACCAACCTCCTGCAGAATGCGATCCGGTACACCCCTCCGGGAGGCCGCATCAGGGTTGTCGCCGATCGGACCGGGAACAGCATCACTTTGCGGTTCGCCGATGATGGACAGGGCATGGACGCGGATCTCGTTCCGCACGTCTTCGACCTTCTCGTTCAGGGCACGCCCAACCTTGACCGGAAAGAGGCCGGACTGGGGATCGGGCTGACGCTGGTCAAAAGGCTGGTGGAGATGCACGGGGGGAGCGTTGAGGCGCATAGCGACGGGCCGGGGAAGGGGAGCGTCTTCGTCGTCAGCCTTCCGGTGGACGCTGAGGTCGGCGCGTCTTACCCCGGGATGCCGCTTGCGAAGACGTCTGCGTCGCGGCGCCTCTCGTCCATTCTCGTCGTCGATGACAACGCCTTTGCCGCCCGGATGATGGCGGAAGTCCTGCGGTCTCTTGGTCATCAGGTCCAGGTTGCCGGAGACGGCGAGGCGGCGATCGAGCTTGCGGTTCAATCTACCCCGGACGTGGCATTGATGGACATCGGGTTGCCGGGGATGGATGGGTACGAGGTGGCGAGACGCCTGCGGGCTGAACCGTCGTGCCGGGACATGCGCCTGATCGCCCTGACGGGGTACGGCGGGCAGGACGACCGGCAGCGGTCGATGGCGGCCGGCTTCGACGAACACCTGGTGAAACCGCTCGACTTCGATGTGCTCGATTCGCTGCTTGCTTCAATTCCGGAAGGACGTGGACGATGACCCGCTCCGCATTGATCCGGGGCTGGGCGCTGGGCCTCTGCGCGTGGAGCGCCTTAAGCGCCTGTGCCGGGGCCGTACACGGAACGGAGGCTAACGCGTCGGCGAACCTCACGTCCGTATACTCCGAAACTGCTGTCGCCATAAACCCGGCAGACCCGCGCTCGATCGTCATCGGCGCCAATCACATCGCGGGCGACGGTGCGATGCCGGTGTTCACGAGCGCCGACCGCGGCGCCACGTTCATCCGCACAACGCTTCCGAGTACAATCGGCGGAACGGTCTATCACTCCGCGGCGGACCCTTCCGTTGCGTTCGACTCCCTCGGCAACGCCTACTATTGCTTCATAGTAGCGAAGGGGACGCTCTACGACCCGTACCACCCCGTTGTGGCAACGCTGAAAGCCGGCCAAACCCAGTGGACCGGCCCGCTGCCGGTCGCGGGAACCGTCGCGGATGACGACAAGCCGTACATCGCGGTTGACGCATCGCCGGGCAGCCCGTACTCGGGCAGGGTCTACGTCGTGTGGGATCGAAATGCCAGCGATGGTTCGCAGAGCATTATGATTGCAAGATCGGCGGACGGAACGGTGTGGCAACCCCCCGTGCGCGTTGACGATGCCGCGACGTCGTCCGGTTCGGTTATCTACGCCATGCCGGCGACGGGGCCGTACGGCGAGGTTTACGTCGTCTGGAACGATTACGGAGGCGGCGCGGGCGGAACCCTCCTGCTCGATAAATCTCTGGACGGCGGAGCCTCGTTTGGCGTGGACGTCAAAATCTGTGACCTGCAGCTGAATCTGCAGCCCGATCCCGCCGATCCGTACTCCCTGTACACCATTCCGGCCCAGCCCACCCGCGGCATCGCGGCGTGCCCCAGCATCGGGGTGGACACAACCAGAGGACCGCGACGCGGGTGGGTCTACGTTTGCTACGGTGACCGGGGCCTCAACCGGCCCAGCGATGACGTCGACGTCTTCGTACGCCACTCCGTCGATGGCGGCGCGACGTGGTCCGACGCCGTGAGAGTCAACGACGACACGGGCGCCACGAGCCAGTTCTTCCCATGGATGAGCGTAGACCCAGTGGATGGTTCGCTCAATATTTCGTTTTATGACTGCCGGAACGATACGGCAAACCGCAAGGCGCACGTTTACTACGCGCGGTCTCGTGACGGTGGCGTCACCTTTGAGCCCAATGATTGCGTCACAACCACTCCGTCCGACGAGTCTACAGGGACCGCGGACCCGACGGGCAACGATTACGGGGACTACGCCGGAATCGCGGCATACGGCGGGCAAATCGTGCCGGCGTGGACGGATTCGCGCGGAGGGTACAACCAGACGTACACTGAAATGCTGGTTCAGCCGGCTCTGGAACCGGCAGCGTTGTCCCAGACGGCGCTGGGGTTGAACCTTCCGCCCGACGCTACCTTGAGCAGCCGGTCGATCACACTGAACGCCATCCTCGGAGGGCCATCTGCGGCGATGCAAGCCGAGTGGGAGGTCAAACCGGCCGCCATCCCGTTTGACGGCACCGGGACCACGACCACCGATGCGCCGGTGTTTGTCGGCGCTCCGATGGCGGCGTCTCTGTCGCTTACGGCTCTCCCAAACGGGGAATATCACTGGAGGGTGCGGGCGCTTCGAACGGACGGCCTCGCGCCGCCCAGCCAGTGGGTGGCGTTTTCGTCCGGTGTGGCGTTCCGCATCGGTGGCGCGGCGTGGAATATGAGTGATGCCGCCCGGGCGCTCGCCATAGCGGCGGGCCTGGCGCGATCGACGGTGCTCGACGCTGCGAGGCTTGATGTCGCGCCTCCCTCGTCCGGAATCGTTACGCTTGTCGATGCGGTACATATCGCGAGGGCGGTTGCGGGCCTGGAAACGATTCCATAGGGCGCGGCCTGTTCCCCCTTTCCGCCACTATTTCGGTTGGTGACCTGGTCGGTGGGAATGCTAGCATGGCTTCGGCAGCGGGTTTCGCTGAGCCGATACGAACACATTTATGGGAAATCCCAAACCTCCAGTAGCCGTTATCATGGCCGCGGGCAAAAGCACGCGGATGAAATCCCGTACGCCGAAAGTCCTCCACCGCGTTGCCGGGCGCGCCGTCGTGGACTATATCGTTGAAGCGGCGCGCGAGGGCTGCGGCGTCGAAGATGCCATTGCCATCATCGGCCACGAAGCGGAACGCGTGCGCGAACACCTTACCGGGCGCTGGGGAAGCCGGGTGCGATTCGCCGTTCAGGAGCCGCAGCACGGCACCGGCCACGCAGTGATGCAGGCCGAACCGCTGTTGTCCGGGTTCGACGGTGACGTTCTCACCCTCGCGGGCGACACCCCGCTGGTGAGCGCCGACGTGCTCGCCGCATTGCTGGCGCACCACCGCGCCACTTGCGCAACGGCCACCGTGCTGACTGCTGTGATGGACGCTCCCGGCCATTACGGGCGTGTGATCCGCGATGACAAGGGCACAGTCGCTTACATCGTAGAGGCCCGGGATGCTTCCGAGCAGGAGCGCACGGTCCGCGAGATCAATACAAGCATTTACTGCTTCCGGGCGCCGGCCCTCTTTCGCGCTCTGACCCAGATTCGACCCCAGAACGCGCAGGGTGAGTATTACCTCACCGATGTCATCGCGCTGCTGGCGCGGGAGGGCGAGCGGGTGGAAGCCGTCGTGTCCCCGGACGCCGCCGTCGTGATGGGCGTGAACACGCGCGTTGAACTGGCGGAAGCTTCGGCCATCGTGCGGCGCCGGAAACTCGATCAACTGATGCTGTCGGGGGTCACGGTAATCGATCCGGCGGCTACCTATGTTGACACTGAAGTGGCCGTCGGCGCCGATACCGTGCTGTACCCGGGGACCGTGTTGGAAGGCGCCACCACCATCGGCAGGGACTGCGTGGTGGGGCCGTTCTCCCACCTTGTGGACACGCGACTTGGCGACGGCGTGACGTTTGCGCAGAGCAAAGCGAATCTGGCGGAAGTGGCAGACGGAGTGAACGTGGGACCGTTCGCTCATCTGCGGCCGGGAACGGTTGTGGACCGCGATGCGCGCGTGGGCTCGTTTGTGGAAATCAAGAAGTCGCACCTGGGCGAAGGGGCGCACGTGGCGCACCTGAGTTACGTGGGCGACGCCGAGGTGGGGCCGCGCGCCAACATTGGCGGCGGGACCATCACGTGCAATTACGACGGGCGGAAGAAACACCCAACCAACATCGGAGCCGATGCCTTCATCGGGAGCAACAATACCCTGGTGGCGCCCGTGACCGTGGGGAAGGGCGCATACACCGCGGCGGGCAGCACCATAACGGACGACGTGCCAGCCGACGCCCTCGGCCTGGGGCGCGCGCGCCAGGTGAACAAGGACGGGTGGGCCGCCAGGCGAAACCAGGAAACTGAAGAATGATCTCTACGAAACGATGAATACCGCGGGAACCGGGATTCATCGTTTCGTTTTCGGGCCAATGTGATCGGGTATGGAAGCGAAAGGACAGCAACAATGGCGGAATCACTGTTAGCACGGGCGGGATTTGCCGAATCGGCGAAATTGCCCAAACCTGCCCGCCTGACGCGGAAAGCGATAGATGCCAATATGCCAACCCCCTCCAATCTGAGACTCCTTTGCGGTACCGCCAACCGGCCGCTGGCGGAGGAGATATCGCATATCCTTTCGACGCCCCTCACCGAACTCACGTGCAAACGCTTCAGCGATGGCGAGATCTTCGTGAAGATCCTGGAGAGCAGCCGGGGCGCGGACGCGTTTGTTATCCAGCCGACCTGCGCGCCGGTGAACGACACGCTGATGGAGACGCTGATCCTCGTGGATGCCCTCCGCCGCTCGTCGGCCCAACGCATCACGCTTGTGCTTCCTTATTACGGCTACGCGCGTCAAGACAAGAAACTAGGGCCTCGCGAGCCGGTAACCGCGAAACTCGTGGCAAACCTGATGACCACCGCGGGGATCGACCGCCTGCTGACCATCGATCTGCATGCGGAGCAGATTGGCGCCTTCTTCGACGTACCGGTGGACCACCTCCCGGCCGCGCCGATCATCGCGGAATACCTCATCGACCAGGACCTTTGCGGGCCGGGCGTCGTGGTGGTGTCTCCCGATGTTGGCGGCACCGCTCGTGCCCGACGCCTGGCAGAACGCCTTGGGAGCCCCCTGGCGATCATCTCGAAGCGGCGCCCCGAGCCAAACAAGACCGAGGTGATGGAGGTCATTGGCACCGTAAAAGGCAAAACGGCCGTGATGATCGACGACATGATCGACACGGCCGGCAGCGTCGCCACAGGGGCGGTCGCACTCAAGGAACGCGGGGCGAAGCGGGTTTTCGCCTGCTGTACCCACGCTGTCCTCAGCGGCGGAGCGATCGAGCGTATTGAGGAGTCGCCGATCGAGGAACTGGTGATCACAAACACGATCCCGACGCACCACCTCGGCAGCGACAAGGTCGTCTGCCTCAGCGTCGCGCCGCTGCTGGCCCGAGCGATCCAACGCATCCACGAAGGCCGCAGCGTGTCGGAGCTGTTCACGGCGTACTGATCTGCCGAACCCGAATTCCACCACAGAGGCACAGAGGGCACGGAGGAATCGAAGCATGGAGTTCCTTTGGATAGTCGCCTGGGTCATCGCTGCGTTGTTCGTGATCAGCACGGTGTTGAACATTGTCGGGCGTCGGCACGACCGTCAGTTAGCGCTGGCTCGATCCGGCATCGACCCGGACGAGTTCATTGGCTACTTCACACGGCAAGGCATACCAAGGCCTATCGCCGAGATCACACGCGCGTATTTCCGGGAGTGGATGGGAATCGCCGACTTCCCGGTGCTCCCTGCTGATAACATCGCCGACGTCTACGGCATGGTTGACGAAGACCTGGAGGCGACCTTCTTCGAAGTGCTGGATCTGTGTGGCCGTCGTGATAAGCCGGACGAGGGTGAGATGGGTTGCCCGACGATCAATACCGTCGAGGACCTCGTCAAGCTCATAGCCCTGTTGACCACGCCCGAAAAGTGCGATATCGTAACCGTCGATGACCCGGTCGATTATCAGAGCCGCGCCAGACTTGCATTGCTGCTACGACGTTTCGCGATTGGACGCATCACCTACCTGGAGTTCGAGCAGGGGGTCAACGCGTTGTCGTGGAACCGAAAGGACGGCGCGATTCCCGGCGTGGTGAGCGAAGTGCGCGGACTGCTACACGCCGATACAGAGATGCGGTTGTCGGCCTCGGATGATTACCGGCTTCAGGAGCGCATTCCCCTTGATCGCGAGCTAAAGCGTGCCCTGGCGCGAAGCGTGATGTTCCTCTATTCGGACCAGCCATACCTGCGGCGCTGGCAGAAGCACCTGACAGTCGGGGAAACCGTGTTCGTCGTTTGCTCATTGGCCGCGAGTGCCGCGCTGTTCCGGTCCGGATATGCCTGGGCGGCCACGGCGTTACTGGCGTTCATCGCTTGGCTGGTGTATGAGCTTGCCTGGGCGCCCCCCAGTCGGGGGGAAGCCATGTCATCGGGAGCCTATCCATTCGCGGACAACGTCCATTTCTTTGCGGCTCGCTGGCGGCCGAGGTTGCTGGCCGGCCGGCCACCGATCTGATCTCGCGTACCGGGGACAAAAATCCCCGTCTCAGGGGCCCTCGGCCAGCCGTCCTTCGGACGAGCAAGTAGTTGTGCACAACTCGCGTCCGGCGGACGCTTGGCGGCGCAGCCGCCCTCCAGACAGGGACGTCTGTCCCTGTGCCGTGGCCGTCTCACCTTACTTCCCGACCTCGCCCAGCAGTTCCGCCAGTACGCGGAGCGCGGCCTTGCGGCAGGTATTCGGCACGAGCACGTCGCCCCAGGAGCCGCCGCCGGGGTTGAGCGCGCTCCCGTAAGGCGCCACGACGTTGGACCGGATGAGGGCGGGGATGCCTTCATCAACCAGGCTGTCCTTCACGATCTGCGCACGCCACTCATCCGGCGCCGCGAAGACGATGGACCAACCGTGCTGCTTCGGCTCGGGCGGGCTCATACGCCGGAATCCCCGGCGCGGTACGGCAGGAACTTGCCGGTCGCTTCCGCAATCAACTGCCCCGAAACGTCACGGGCTTCAGCGCGGCAGGTGAGGAGGCGTTTCCCCTCAGGCCGCGAAGACGTCACGCGCAGCGGTTCGCCAATAGGGGCCGGCCGGCGGAACCGGACGGTGGCCTCGGCGGTGGGCGTCAGGTAGCCGGTGCGGTAGACGGCGTGCGCCATCGTCTCGTCCAGCACCAGCGTGATCATGCCGCCGTGCGCGAATCCTTCCCAGCCCTGGTGCTCGGGCGCCGGCGTCCATTCCGTGACGATCACGTCGCCCTCCCAGTGGAACTGGAGATGCAGTCCGATCGGGTTCTTCGCGCCGCAGCCGATGCAGACGCCGTCGTCGCGCCACTGGCTCTCGTCGGGGCCGGGGCTCATTTCACTGCCTTCTTTCTGCCCTTCACGTAGAGGCACTCTGCGATCACAGGGCACTCCGCGCATTTGGGATTGGTAGGCCGGCACAGCGCGCGGCCGTGGCGGATCATTTCGATGTGCAGGGGATAGACGAGTTCCGGCGGCGTGATGCTGTCCATCGTTTGATGGGCGACCTCGAACGACGCGCCCTTCGGGATGAATCCCAGCCGGGTAGCGATGCGATGGACGTGGGTGTCCACCGGCATCACGGGGCGCCCCATCGCGAACATCAGCACGCACGCGGCGGTCTTGGGGCCGACTCCGGGGTATGCGATCAGGAAATCGCGCACTTGAGGCTCAGTCCACTCCTCCAGGTCGTCCAGCGAGAGGCGGCCGAATCGGCGCTCGATGTCGCGCAGGATGGCGAGGATGCGCGGCGCCTTCTGGTTGGAGAGCCCGGCCGGCGCGATGGCTGCCGCCAGTTCTGCCTCATCGCAGTCCGAGACGGCCTCCCAGGTTGGGTAGCGGTCTTTCAAGAGACGCCACGCCTTGTCGCGGTTCGTGTCCGAGGTGTTCTGGCTCAGGATCGTGAGCACCAGTTCGTCCAGCGGGTCGCCGGGGCCGCCCCATACCGGTCGGCCGTAACGATCGGCCAGCAGCGCTTCAACGCGCCGCACCTTTTCAGTAAGGCGCTTGCTCACGAGTTCAGGTCTTCCTGGTAGATCCGCCGCGTGATCTCTTCCTGAATGCGCGGGAGCCCCTTCAGCAGGCCGTCCTCACCCGTCAGCGCGGGCAGGGCCTCAATGCGGAATTCCTCGGCTAGTTGAGTCAGGAGAACCAGTCTCCGGGCATGTGAAACATTGGGTACAATCACGTGAATGGCCAGCATGTCCGTATTCATCAGCCCGTTCAGTAACGCGTCCAGCCGTTCCCGCAACCACATGGTATGCGGGATCGGCCAATCCACTGCGGTCTGTTGCACTCGGGACTCGTCCGGCCGGCCGCTGAAGTTGTCGGTTGGTGTGCGCAGTTCAACTGGCGGATCCCATACCGCGACCAATTCGCTAACCGCTGTCTCGAAGGATTTCCACCGGAGGGCCAGTTCACGGCACCGAAGGAGGAAGCCACTGGTTGCCATCCCCATCTTCTTGAGAGTGCGCAGTTCGGCAAGATCGAGCATGCATCCGCCTTCATAGGCACGGCGGCAGGATGCGAGAAAACCGTCGATCTGTGCGGGAAGATCCGTCGCCAAATCGGGGACAACTACTTCGAGGGATGCCGCCACGAGACCGCGAGCCACCTCGGGCAGGTGAGCGACGGCGTATTGTGAATTAGCCGATTGCTTTGGCGACAAATCCATCGGCCTTTTCGAGACGTTCGGCGGCGGTTTTCGCGTCCACACCGGCCATGAGCATGATTGTGGCGACCTTCACGTGGTTGCCGCTGCGCTGGAGCGCCGAAGCGGCTTCTTCGGGTGCGCAGCCGGTGACGGTGACGAGGATGCGGCGCGCCCGGTCGCGAAGCTTGGCGTTGGTGGGTTTCACGTCAATCATCAGATTGCCGTACGTCTTGCCGGTCCTGACCATGGCCAGCGTGGAGAGCATATTGAGGATGAGTTTCTGTGCGGTCCCCGCCTTGAGGCGCGTGGAGCCGGCGATGACCTCCGGGCCGGTTTCCACGATGATCGGGATGTCGCAGTGATCCTCGATGTTGGATGGGTAGCAATTTGAAATGCCGACGGTTGCGGCTCCGATCTCCCTGGCGCGATCGAGGGCGCCGACCACGAACGGCGTTCGCCCGCTGGCCGTGATCCCTACTACCACGTCCTTTTCCGTAACCCCGTTCGCGCCGATCTCATAGGCTCCGACACCGGGCGAGTCTTCCGCGCCTTCCACAGCGTCGGTGAGGGCGGGCCGGCCGCCCGCGATGAGGCCGACAACCATCTCCGGGGGGGCGCTGAACGTGGGCGGGCATTCGCTGGCATCGAGCACACCGAGGCGGCCGCTCGTGCCGCTGCCCACGTAGAACAACCGGCCTCCGTTGCGAAAAGCCTCGGCGATTCGGTCTACGGCCTCGGCAATCTGGGGAAGGGCCGCCTGAACGGCGGCTGCAACCATCTGATCCTCGGCGTTCATCAGGGCGCACGCTTGCAGGGTCGAAACGGTATCAATGCCGATGGTGCGCGGGTTCCGAGCCTCGGTCTGAAGTTGGCCGAAAGTGTCGACTGCGGTTTTGCTTCCCATGGTCTTTACCCTCGTTGAACTCATCCCGCGATTGGCGGCCGGGGTGAGGTTACACACATTCTAGCCAATTCACCACGAATACGTCGGGCCGGCATGCGAAAGCGGCAGGTCCGGCGCGAGCCGATGTCCTGCCGCTTGCATTGAGCTGCCCGCTTGCGCGTTGTTACACCGGAGCGGTTTCCGGCTTTGGCTCTGCGAGGACGCCTCGGATAGCGTTGTGATTGCGCTCGAAACGCTGGGCCAGCGCCCTGGCCTGCACGTCGTACTCGTTCTTGTCGGTCCAGGTGTCCCGGGGATTCAGCACGCCGTTCGGAACGCCGGCCACCTCACACGGGATCCTGAGGCCGAAGACCGGATCGACGAACGTATCGGCGTCCTTCAACGAGCCGTTGAGCGCGGCGCGGACCATGGCACGGGTGTATCGGATGTCCATTCGCTCGCCGACCCCGTACGGTCCACCGCTCCACCCGGTGTTCACGAGGTAGACCGGCACGCCGGTCTTTTCGAGCTTCTGCGCCAGCATATTGGCGTACACTTCCGGCGCAAGCGGCAGGAAGGGCTGTCCGAAGCAGGAGCTGAACGTCGCTTCCGGTTCCTTGCCTAGGCCCTTTTCCGTTCCGGCCAGCTTTGCCGTGTAGCCGTTCAGGAAGTGGTACATCGCCTGCTCGGGCGTCAGCATGCTGATCGGAGGAAGCACGCCGAAAGCGTCGGCTGTGAGGAAGATCACCGCTGAGGGAGCGGCCCCGCGTCCACCCGGCACGGCGTTCGCGATGTAGTCCAGCGGGTAGGCGACGCGTGTGTTCTCCGTCTTTGAGCCGTCGTTGTAGTCTGGATAGCGCTTCGCGTCCAGGACAAGGTTTTCCAGCACGCTTCCGAATTTGATGGCGTGGTAGATGTCAGGCTCTTTTTCCTCGCTCAGCTTGATGCACTTGGCGTAGCAGCCACCTTCGACATTGAACGTCGCGTCGTCGGTCCAAACGTGCTCGTCATCGCCGATGAGGCCGCGTTCCGGGTCCGCCGAGAGGCTGGTCTTGCCGGTGCCGGAAAGCCCGAAGAAGAGGGCAACGTCACCGTCCTGGCCAACGTTGGCGCTGCAGTGCATCGGGAGAACGCCGCGGAGCGGCATTTCATAATTCATCACGGTGAAGATCGACTTCTTGATCTCGCCGGCATATTCCGTGCCGCAGATGAGAACGAGGCGCTTTTCGAAATCCAGTACGACAGCCGTGGAGGATTTCAGGCCGAGTTCCTCGGCCGGCGCGTGGAACTTCGGGGCGACCAGAACGGTGAATCGTTCTTCATCCTTGCCGGTCGTCTGTTCGCGGCGGAAGAGGTTGCGGGCGAAGAGGCCCTGCCATGCATATGGCGTGATGACTCGAACTGGCAGCGCATAGTCGGGGTCCGCGCCGGCGGTGGCGTCCACCACGAAGAGGTCCTGGCCCCGCAGATGCTCCGCCATCAGCGCCAGCAGACGGTCGGCGACGTCCGGCGTAACACCTGCGTTGACCTTGCCCCACCAGATGTTGCCTTCCGTGGCAGGACGACGGACGACGTATTTGTCGCGAGGGCTGCGTCCGGTGTGCTCGCCTGTGTCAACGGAGATGGCTCCGTTGGCGGCCAGTATGCCTTGTCCACGCTTGACCGCCTCCTCCACGAGTTCCGCGGGAGACAGATTGGCGTAGACCTTATTCGGTTGTTCGATTCCGAGATCCAGCAGGTATTGCGGTGCCATAGTCGTTTGCCTCTTCCCTTCTATTCTAGCCGCCGGTGCATGAACCGGTGGGCTTTACACTGCACACCGCATTGTATAGAGGGGGATGTGGATCAAGGCAATGATTAACCACGTCAAAAATGACGAAATGCGTCAAATTGTGAAAACTATTTTGCCGTTCGATTTGTGGCGTTGCGAATCACGGGTGATTGGACGCGTCATGCGCTCCGGTGAAAGGGGCCGGTTCCGCTGGAGCAGCGGGACCGGCCCCACAGAGCGCGTGCTCTCAATCCTCGAAGCCTGTCGGGATCACTCGACCGTCTAGAGCGATGATCTTCGGCCGGTCAGCATGTTCACGATGAACACAATGACGGCGATGACGAGCAAGAGATGGATCAGCGGCCCGATGTGGCCAATGGTGAATCCCAGGAGCCAGAGCACGACCAGAATCGCAATAATCGTGTAGAGCATAGATTGTTCCTCCTCGTTACAAGGCCCCATTGGCCTTACGAAGAGTGTACCCTTCCCTGGGGATCGGCAAACGCGGGCGGAACGCGCCTACTCCACGGTGACGCTCTTCGCAAGGTTACGCGGCTGGTCGATCTCACGTTTCAGTTCGTGGGCGATGTGGTACGAGAGCAGTTGGAGCGGCACGATGGACAAGACGGGCATGAACGCATCGTCCGAGTCGGGCACGCTGATCATGTGGTCGACCACGCGCGCCGTCTCCAGGTCGCTCGCCCGCACAACGCCGATCGTCCGGGCATTTCGCGCGGCCATCTCCTGAATGTTGCTCACCATCTTCTCGAGAAGCTGCGACTGCGTGGCAAGACACACCACCGGAACCTGGGGCGCGACAAGGGCCAGCGGGCCGTGTTTCATCTCGCCCGCCGCGTACGCCTCGGCGTGGATGTACGAGATCTCCTTGAGCTTGAGGGCGCCTTCCATCGCTACCGCGAAGTCCATGCCGCGGCCGATGTAGAAGAAATCCGTGGTGTTCCAGAACCGCTGCGCGAGATTGATGACGAGGTTCTCGTGGTCCAGGATACGCTGGACCATGTCGGGCAGGCGCTTCAGGTCGGCGACGTACTCGGCGATCCGGGCGTCATCCAGTGTGCCTGCGGCGCCGGCGAGGTAGAGGCCCAGCTGGTAGAGAGCGGACAGTTGCGTAATGTAGGCCTTGGTGGAGGCCACGCAGATCTCGGGCCCCGCCATGGTATAGAGCACGTGGTCCGCGTCGCGGGAGATGGTGCTCCCGACTGCGTTCACCACCGCCAGCACCGTCGCTCCCTGAGACTTCGCGTCGCGCAGCACCGCCAGGGTGTCGGCCGTCTCGCCGCTCTGGCTGATGACCACTACCAGGGTGTTCGGCCCGAGCGCCGGGTGGCGATACCGGAATTCGCTGGCGACATCAACCTCCACCGGCACGCGGAGAATCTGTTCCCAGAAATAACGCGCCACGACGCCGGCATGGTACGCCGTGCCGCAGGCGACGATGCAGATGCGGTTGATCCGAGACACCGCTTCGGCGGAAAGGCCGATCTCGTCCGCGAGGTTGAGGCGCCCGTCATCGGTGAGACGTCCGCGCATGGAGTCGCGCAACGCGGCGGGCTGCTCGTGAATTTCCTTCCGCATGAAGTGCTCGTAACCGCCCTTGGTCGCCGATTCCGCGTCCCAGGTCACCCGCATCGGCGCCCGCTCGATCCGCTCGCCATCCGGCCCGTAAATCTCGACGCTTCCGGCTGTTACGGAGGCCAGATCGCCGTCCTGCAGGATGATCACGTCGCGTGTGTGCGAGAGGATGGCCGGGATGTCCGAGGCGACGAAATTCGCGCCCTGACCCAGACCGATGATGAGCGGGCTGTCTCTGCGCGCCACGACGATACGCCCGGGCTCCTGCGCGCAGATCACGGCGATGGCGTACGACCCGTGCAGATCAGCGAGCGTATCGCGAACGGCGGCCAATAGATCCCCCTCGTAGTGGCGCGCGATGAGGTGGGGAATCACTTCCGTGTCGGTCTGGGATGCCAGTTCGACGCCGTCGCGTGACAGTTGTTCGCGGAGGAGGCGGTAGTTCTCGATGATGCCGTTGTGGACCACGGCGAAGTTGCCGGAAGAATCCGTGTGCGGGTGGGCGTTCGCGGTGCTCGGCGCTCCGTGGGTGGCCCAGCGGGTGTGGGCGATGCCGGTTGTGGCTCCCAACACGTCGTCGTGGACGATGCGGTCGAGTTCGGCGATCTTGCCCACGCTCTTGATGACTTCCAGGCGTCCGCCGCAATCCACGGCGATGCCCGCTGAGTCATAACCGCGGTACTCCAGTTTCTTCAGCGCTTCGATGATGATCGGCGCCGCAGACTCCCTGCCAACGTAACCCGTGATGCCACACATTCGCTGCCACCTCCACGCCGCATATCACAGCGGCTGTTCCGAACAGAAATAGTACATATATGAATCGGACTCGAGAACGATTCGATGAAGCCATTATGTGAAGGATTCCGCATCGGCCTCATCGCCATCCGGCGCGGGCGGCGGCGAGGCGCGAACGTTGTATCGGTTCATCGCCGCACCGACGCCGTCACGAAGCGCCATCAGCGTCGCCTCGACCGCGAGGACGAGCGCCTCGTCCACTTCCGGCCATTCCTCCTTGCGGAACGTGCCGAGTACGTGGCCGATGGCGTCCGCGGTTGGAGCGCCCACGCCGATCCGCACCCGCGGAAACTCGTTTGTGTTGAGATGCGCGATGATGGATTTCAGCCCGTTGTGCCCGCCGGCGGAGCCACGCGCGCGAACGCGGACGAAGCCCAGCGGGAGCGCGTAGTCATCGGTGATGACCAGGATGTCCGCGGGCTCGATCTTGTAGAAGGCCGCCGCCGCCTGCACGCTCTCGCCGCTGAGATTCATGAAGGTGAGTGGCTTCAGCAGGAGGACACGACCCACGCCCGGAAGGTCGAGCTCGGCGGCATCCCCGCGGAAGCGCCGTTCGGTCCTGAATCGGGCGCCGTGGTCGTGCGCCAGACGGTCCAAAGCCATCCAGCCCGCGTTGTGCCGCGTGGTTTCATACTGGGACCCGGGATTTCCCAGTCCGACGATAAGTTTCATACCAGCAGGATAGCAGGGGGAGCGGTGAACGATGAACGATGAACGATGAACGATGAACGATGACGCTTACCGAGCCGGGACACTGCCACGGAACGCTGGCGCGGAGGCCGGCGCCTCACTGGATGCCGGATGCCGGATGCCGGATGCCGGATGCTGGATGCGGAATGCTGAATGCTGGATGCTGAATCCTGAATCCTGGCCCCTGAATCCTTCCGGGCTCCTACACCGCTATCTCGCCCTCCGGCTCCGGCTTCGGGTGCAGCGCCAGGCGGAGCACTTCGTCCACGCGCGACACCAGGTGGAATTTCAGTTCCGCGCGGGCCTTCTCGGGGATGTCCACCAAGTCCTTCTCATTGTCCGCCGGGAGAATGACCTCGGTGATGCCTGCGCGGTGCGCGGCCAGGACCTTGTCCTTTATGCCTCCGACGGGCAGCACGCGGCCGCGAAGCGTCACCTCGCCGGTCATCGCGACCTCCCGGCGAACCGGGCGCTGGGTGAGCGCGCTGGCGAGGGCGGTGGTCATCGTTACGCCCGCGGAAGGGCCGTCCTTGGGGATGCCGCCCTCGGGCACGTGAATGTGTGCCTCGGTGCGGCCGTAGAACGTTTCGTCGATCCCCAGGGCTTTGGCGTGACTGCGGAGGTAGGACATCGCCGCCTGGGCGGATTCCTTCATCACATCGCCCAACTGGCCGGTCAGCAGGAGTTTGCCGTCGCCGGCCATCAGGGTGACCTCGATGGAGAGTACATCCCCGCCGAACGACGAAACGCTGAGGCCCGTGGCCACTCCGATCTCGTCCTTTTCCTCGGCGAGGCCGTAGTGATACCGGCGCGGCCCGAGGTACGTGGCGATGGATTTCTCGGAAACGTTTGTGCGGGTCTTGGTGCCTTCGGCAACGCCGCGCGCAACCTTGCGGCACACCGTGGCGATCTCGCGCTCCAGGTTGCGAACGCCGGCCTCACGGGTGTAGTGGCGGATGATGTCCGTGACCGCCGCCGGCGCGATCTTCACCGTTTTGTCCGTCAGGCCGTGGTCCTTGATCTGCTTCGGGAGCAGGAACCCCTTCGCAATCTCCAGTTTCTCCTCTTCCGTGTAGCCGGGGAAGGCGATAACCTCCATGCGGTCCCGCAAGGCGGGCGGCACGGGATCAAGCAGGTTGGCTGTTGTGATGAACATAACCTTGGAGAGGTCGAAAGGAGCTTCAAGGTAGTGGTCGGAAAACGCGCTGTTCTGCTCGGGGTCGAGTGCCTCGAGCAGCGCGGCGGAGGGATCGCCCCGGAAATCGGCGCCGATCTTATCGATTTCGTCGAGCATGAAGACGGGGTTGTTGCTGCCGGCGGTCTTGATGCCCTGAATAATGCGGCCGGGCATGGCGCCGACATACGTTCGGCGATGGCCGCGAATTTCCGCTTCGTCGCGAACGCCGCCGAGGCTCACGCGGATGAACTTGCGGCCCAGGCTTCGCGCGATGCTCTTGCCGATGCTTGTCTTTCCCACGCCTGGAGGGCCGCTGAAGCAGAGAATGGGCCCCTTGGGCGTTCCCGCAAGCTGCCGCACCGCCAGAAACTCCAGTATGCGCTCCTTCACCTTTTGCAGGCCGTAGTGGTCTTCATTGAGGATCGCCTCCGCGGCGCGAATGTCCAGCGCTTCGGGCGTGGCGACGGACCACGGCAAATCGGTGAGCCAATCGAGGTAATTCCGCACGACCACGCCTTCCGGCGCGGCGTACGGCATGTGGTTCAGGCGTTCGAGTTCCTTGAACGCGCGTTCCTGCACGTCTTCCGGCATATCGGCGGCTTCGATCTTGACACGGTAATCGTCGGTTTCCAGGCCTCTCTCGTCGCGTTCGCCCAGTTCCTGCTGGATAGCCTTCAGTTGTTCGCGAAGGATGAACTCACGCTGCGTGTCGCCCATCTCCTTCTCAACCTTGTTGCGGATGTTCTTCTGGATCTCGAGTATCTCGATTTCCTTGTTCAGCAGCACGTTGAGGCGTTCAAGGCGCCGATTGGGAGAGAGCGTCTCGAGCAGCGACTGCTTGATATCGACCTTCAGCGGCAGGGCCGGCGTGATCATATCCGTGAGGCGGGCGGCATCGTCCACGTTCATCACGTTGACCAGGACCTCCGGGGGGATGGTTCGGCCCAGTTCGCAGACGGCCTGAAACTGGCTCGCGACGGAGCGCATCAGCGCCTCGGTTTCCACGCTGAGCTCGACAGATTCCTCGAGGGCCTCCACTCGCACCCGGTAGTAGGGCTCCATCTGGATGTAGCGGCGGATGCGCACGCGCTTGACGCCTTCCAGCATTACGCGGACCGTGCCGTCCGGGATGTTGAGGATGTGCATGATGTCCGCGGCGATGCCGATGTCGTACAGATCCTCGGGACCGGGGTCTTCCACGCCGGCCTCGCGCTGGGAGACCAGAAGGATCATCCGAGATTCGGTCCGTGCTTCCTCAAGGGCGCGCACAGACTTGTCGCGGCCCACGATGAGGGGGAAGATGTGATGCGGGAAATAGACGTTGTCCCGGATGGGAAGCAACGGGAGCACGTCCGGCACGTACAACGGTTCCTCAAGGAGGGTTTCGGGCTCAACTGGTTCGCGGCGGGCTTTGGCTCTGGGCATTAGGTTTCCTGTGCGGCTGTGCGCCGCGCCGTTGATGGCGTGGTTCGCTGAAAGCGCAAGGCGGCTCTAAGAGGCCTTGCGGATATCATCCCACGTGATGATGACCGGATCCTTGCGTTCGCGCACGGTTTCGGCCGTAACGATGCAGCGCTGGACGTCGGTGCGGCTCGGGACTTCATACATGATGTTCAGCATCAAATCCTCCAACACGGTTCGCAGTGCTCTTGCTCCCGTTCCCCGAAGGATGGCCTCTTCGGCCACCGCTTCGAGAGCGTCGTCGGCGAAAACCAGGTCTACCCCGTCGAGGGAGAAGATGCGCTCGTACTGCTTCGTGAGGGAATTTCGGGGTTCCCGTAATATGCGGACCAGTTCGGTCTGCCCGAGCGGCGATAGCGCGGTCATCACCGGCAGGCGGCCGATGAATTCCGGGATGAAGCCGTAATGGACCAGGTCCTCGGGCCGGACGTCCGAGAGGCACTGCCGGCTCGTCTGCGCCTTCGTCCGAACGTCTGCGCGGAATCCGAGGTTGGCGTCGGTCCGCCGACGCTCTATAATCTGCGCCAGCCCCTCGAAGGTTCCGCCGCAGATGAAAAGGATATTGGACGTGTCTATCTGCACGTATTCCTGCTGGGGGTGTTTGCGGCCGCCCTGCGGAGGCACGTTCGCCATCGTGCCCTCCAGCAGCTTCAGCAGGCTCTGCTGGACGCCCTCACCGCTAACGTCGCGCGTGATGGACGGGTTCTCCGATTTGCGGGCGATCTTGTCGATCTCGTCGATGTAAACGATGCCTCGCTGCGCTTCGCTCACAACTTCCTGAAGGGTGCCGCCGGACGCGTTCTGCATGAGGCGCAGGAGGATATTCTCCACGTCTTCGCCGACGTATCCGGCTTCTGTGAGCGCGGTGGCGTCGGCAATGGCGAACGGCACGTTGAGGATTCGCGCCAGAGACTGGGCGAGGAGTGTTTTCCCGGATCCTGTCGGGCCGATGAGCAGAACGTTGCTCTTGCCCAGCTCAACTTCCCCTTCTGCCGCGTTGTTCAGGCGTTTGAAGTGATTGTACACCGCCACGGACAACGTTCGCTTGGCGCGCTCATGGCCGACGACGTACTCGCTGAGGAGGCGGTGAATTTCCCGGGGCTTGGGGAGGTCGCAAAGGGCGCCTTCGGCCTCAGAATGGCGCTCTTTGCGGATCAACTCCGTGCACTGGCCCACGCACTCCACGCAGATCCCGCCGTGCATGCCAAGTATCAGCTTGCTGACCTGCTCCCGGGACTTGCCGCAGAGCAGGCATCGCATCGCATCACTGTCGGTAATAAGGCGCGCCAATTCGTTGATATCCTGCAGTGGAATGCCAAATTCGGCAGGCCCCACGCTCGCTCCGTGCGCCTTTTCGGGCGAGATGGAGCGCCGAACCTGCCGAATCCGGGACTAGGTCTTGTTCTCGCGGTAGAGGATCTCGTCCACCAGGCCGTACGCCTTCGCCTCTTCCGCGGTCATGTAGTAATCGCGTTCGGTGTCTCTCTGGATGGTCTCCAGAGTCTGTCCAGTATGCTTGGCGAGGAGCATGTTCATCCGGTCCTTGGTCCGGATCAGATGCTTGGCGTGGATCTCGATGTCCGTCGCCTGCCCTTCCAGTCCTCCGCCGCCGATCAGAGGCTGGTGAATCAGCACCTCGGAGTAGGGGAGGACGTATCTCTTGCCCTTGGTTCCGGCGGTGAGCAGGAGGCTTCCCATGCTCGCGGCCATGCCGAGGCAGATGGTGGCGACGTCAGGTTTGATGTAGGTCATCGTATCATAGATGGCCATGCCTGCGGTTATGCTGCCGCCGGGGCTGTTGATGTAGAACTCGATGTCCTTATCCGGGTCTTCTTTCTCGAGGAACAGCAACTGGGCGATGATGAGGTTGGCCACTTCGTCGTAGACCGGGCCGCCCAGAAAGATGATGCGGTCCTTAAGCAGACGCGAAAAGATATCGTACGACCGCTCGCCGCGGGCGCTCTGTTCAACGACAATGGGAACCAGTGCCATAATGCTTACTCGCTTTCCGGTTCGGCGGTAGATGGATACCCATCGATCTCCGCGCGGGATTTCAGGAAATCAAACAGCCGCTCCTGAAGCATGCGGTCCTCGAGGTTGTCAAGCGCGCCTTCGTCCTTGAGACGGCGCTTGAGATCCTTCGGCTTCATCCCTCGGCTCGAGGCCATGGCGGCGATTTCCGCGTCTACATCGGCGGGCGTGAGCGTGAGGTTTTCCACCTGGGCGAGTTTGCCCATCGCAAGCCCGTTCTTGATCCGGCGGGTGGCGCCGACGGCCATCTGGTCCTGCAGTTGCTGAATGGACAGGTTGGACCGCTGGAGGTAATCGTCCAGGTTGGTTCCCTTTGACTCGAGGTCGGCGGACAGTTTGCGAAGGTCCTCCGCCACTTCGCGGTCCACGAGGCGCGACGGGTAATTGATGGTGGAGCGCAGGACGATCTCACCCAGGAGTTGGCCGCGAACATCTTCTTCCGCGTCACGATGCGAGATCGCCTCCAATTGAAGCTGGATACCATTCCGGAGCGCTTCGACGGAATCGACGTCGGAGTTTTCCTTCACCCACTCGTCCGTCAGCTCCGGGGCGCGCCGCCGCAGGATGTGGTTGGCCAATAGGGTGAAGTGGACGGTCTTGCCGGCGAGTTTGTCGTCGGCATAGTCATCGGGGTAGGCGACGTCGCATTCGCGCGTGTCGCCGCTGACGGCGCCGCGGAGGGCGGCATCGATTTCCGGCATATTCTGTCCCACCTGGAAGGTGGCGGAGCGGGTGCCGCCGATCGGCTCGCCGTCGACCGTGGTGCTCAGGTCGGCAAACACCACGTCGCCGTCAATGGCCGGTTCGTCGATAGGCTCAACCTTCGCCCTGGAGTTCAGCATGCCGTCGATTTCGCGCTGCACATCCGCAGGGGTGACCTGAACGGGATTCCATCGGGCGAGCAGGTTCGCAGTATCCCCCAGTTCAACGGTGGGGCGCAGGGGCACGTTAGCCTTGAATGTGAACGGCTGATCCTCATCCGTGTCCACATCCTCAACGCTGCCCTGGTCGTACGGCTCGATGCCTTCCTTCTCGATGGCGGCCTTATAGGCAATCTGCACCACCAGCTCACGGGCGTGCTTTTCAATAGCTTCCGCGCCGGCGGCTTGCTCCACCAGATGGCGGGGGGCCTTTCCCGGCCGGAACCCCGGCACGGTGATATAGCGGGCGAATTCCTTGCAGGCGCGCTCGCGAGCCTGTTCCATCTGCTGGTCATCCACCACGATGGTGAGAATAGCCTCGCAAGGCTGGGGGCTTTCCACTGAAACTTCCATGGGGATTTGGGCTCCTTCGACGCGGCGGAAGCGTATTAATGGGCGCTCCCACGCCGCTCGTTTCATGTTACTTCGGACCTGAAGATACGGTCAAGACGGCCGGGCTCCGGTGAAACCGTTCCGGCACACAAAAAGACCGCCGCCCTGGAGGGCGGCGGCATCTGGAGCGGGAGATGGGGCTCGAACCCACGACCTCCTCCTTGGCAAGGAGGCGTTCTACCACTGAACTACTCCCGCGTCGTGGCCATCAACACCAGTATATCGGCCTCCAAACGCGTTGTCAAGGGAGAAGGCGCGCATTCGCCCATTCCGGCGCCAATCGGGATCGTCCTTCGCGCATTACCCCACGATCTTGATGGCAAGCATCGCGATGTCATCGTGCAGGTTTCCGGACGTGTATTCGCGGACCTCGTCGTAGATATGCTCTACGATCTCCTTCGGCGGCATATGGTTGTGGCGCAGCAGTATCCCGGCGACGCCGGCGGTCTCCAGGAAAATGCCGTTGCGGCGCGCTTCGGTGAGGCCGTCCGTGTACATCAGCAGCACGTCGCCTGGTTTGAGAGCGGTGTCGGATTGCGTATACGCCGCCTCGGGCATCAGGCCGAGGGCCCGGCCGGACGAATCGAGTTGAACGACCGTGGAATCGGGGCTGCACAGAAGCGGCGAATCGTGTCCGGCGTTGGCCCACGTCAGGACTTTGGTTCGGATGTCCAGAGTGGCGTAGAACAGGGTGATGAAGACGTCGGCGGGCAGCATGCGGCAGATGGCGTCGTTCGTGCGCTTCAGAACGTCTGCCGGCGGCCCGCCGCCGCTGTCCAGGGCGTAGGCGCGCAGGGTGTGCTTGGCGGCCTGGGTTTGAAGCGCCGCGTCCAGGCCTTTACCGCTCACGTCGCCGATGACGATTCCGAGCAGGCCCTCAACCACGGGAAAGAAATCGTAAAAGTCGCCGCCGACGTTGGCCTCCATGAGTGCAGCGTGATAGTCCGTGGCGATCTCCACGCCTTCAATGCCTGTCTCCATGTGTTCGCCGAACTCGGTTGTGAGAATCCATTGCTGAACACGTTCCGCGATGGCGAGTTCGCGCTTGTACGAAAGGGCGTTGGTGAGGGCGACTCCCGCGAGACCTCCCAGGGTCGCCAGCAATTGGCTCTTGCCCTCGAGGCTCTCGTCACTCGCGCGTGTAAACACCATCAGAACGCGCTCTCGCGCGGCCTCAACGCCGATGGCCACGGAAAGCATTGAGACGAACCGAAGGCGCCCCGCCGTCTCGGCCATCGCGTCATTACCGCAGTCTGTCAGACTCTTCACAAAGAACGGCTCAACAGATCCCAGCATGTCCTGCGACCAGGGTTCGAACGCCGCCGTGGCGATCTCGAGGGCCGAACCTCCGTGCATGCCCAACTCATGTTCGATGACGGGCGCCCCTTGCCCCGGTCTATAGGAGGCGACGCAACAAGCGGGGACGCCCACAAGTTCGGCGGCGCCGGCCAGCAAAGACTCAATCACCCGGGATTCCTCAAGGGTACTCGAGATGTCATTCGTCAGGGTGAATAGGGCCTGAAGCTCTTCACGCTTACGCTCGGCTTCGCGCAGGAGGATGGCGTTTTCGATCGCGACCGCCGCGCGTTCCGCGAATTCGACGGCCAGCGCCTCCTGCTCGGCGTCGAAAATGGCGTCGGACTCCGTAATGGAGCACGACATGACGCCCAGCAGATCGCCGTGAACGCGGATTGGGACGGCGATGGATGATGCGAAGCCCAACGTCTCCAGGTACCGTCTGTTGGGGTATGCGGCGAGGATTGCCTCGGGCGACGCGATCACCGGCTGAAGGGTCAGGGCAGCCTGTCCGACGTTCCCCTCGCCGATGATGACCGGCCTTTCCCGGAGGCGGCGTTCCAGTAACTGCTGCTTTTCGGGAACGGTATGGTAGCACTCCAGCACTTCCAGCACGCTGGAGTCGGGGGAGGCCAGGAAAATGGTACAGCCATCGCCGAGGCGTTCGGTCGCCAGCCTTGTGAGACGGCTTGCGACCTCTTGCACATCCTCAATCTGGCTGTTGAGTTCCTGGCTAACGCGCGCCAGGTATTCGGCGCGCTGTTTGGACGCATCTTCCCGCTCATAAAGCTTCGCGTTCGCCGTTGCCAGGCTGAGGCGCTGCGAGATGACGCCCATCAGGTTTCGGTCCTGCACGGTGAACGCGCGCGGCGTACGCCAGGTAATGACCAGGGCGCCCAGCAGTCCTTTCGGTGAAACGATAGGCGCCGCGATGGCGGACACGACGCCGGCGTGGTGCAGGTAAGAGGGAAGGCCGAGGTTGGCGGCCGCGATGTCCTCCACGTCCATTACACGGCGTTCGGCGGCCACCTTGCCGGCAATGCCTTCCCCGAGCCCTACCACGTAATTGGAAATGGGTTCGTCGGAGAGTTTGTACTGCACCTCGCCCTTGAGGGTCTTCGGCGCTTCATCGTAGAGCAGAATTGCCCCCGCGTCCGCGAGTGTGCCATCGACGGCACGGCGGAGTACGTTGTTCAGCATCCGCTCGAGATCCAGGTCCATCGCGGCTTCGCCGATGCTGCGGATGATATCGAGATCGCGCAGCTGTCGGCGTTCTTCCGCGGATTGGCGGTACTTGGCGACAACTTCCACAATTGTCCGCTTCATCGCGTCGATGTCGATGGGCTTCTGGATGTATGCGGAGGCTCCCTCGTTCAGCGCGTTGATGGCATCTTCCGCCTCGGAAGATGCGGTGACCATGATGCAGCGGGTGGAGTCGCTGGACTCTCGAATCTCGCGCAACAGGTCCGTCCCGCGGGCATCGGGCAGGCGAATGTCCAGAAGGGCGACGTCGAACTGCTGGGAATGGAAGGCGATGCGGGCTTCGGCCGCGGAAGCGGCTGTCGTGACGCGGCTGTGCTGGTCCTCGAAGATATCGGCGAGTGCCTCGAGGGCGCCGGATTCGTCATCCACGACGAGGATATGCAGATTGCTGAGGTCAACCGCGTCCATAGACGAGCACCACCTGCGCAATGTGGGCGTTGGCGGGGCGGAGGATGCAAAAAGGGCACGCTGAAACTGCGCGCCCTTGAGACAGGCGACCACCCTGGAAACTGGAGCCGACGATCGGACTCGAACCGATGACCTGCGGTTTACGAAACCGCTGCTCTACCAACTGAGCTACGTCGGCAGCGCAGTTCCGAGTTTGAAATTCCCGGCGCCGAGTTGAACCCGGAACCAGGAACTCGAAACCCGAAACTCCGTGATGGTGCCGCGGGACGGAGTTGAACCGCCGACACGTGGATTTTCAGTCCACTGCTCTACCAACTGAGCTACCGCGGCATGATGCAGTTTCGAGTTCCGGGTTCCTGGTTCCGAGACTCGGAACGCGGAACCAGGAACTCGAAACTGCATTTGGCGGTCCCGACCGGACTTGAACCGGCGACCTCTGCCTTGACAGGGCAGCGCTCTAACCAGCTGAGCTACGAGACCACTTTCGTTGTGCGGCGCCTCACCACCGGGCGCCTTTCCCATTATACACGACGCTCAAACGCCGGTCAATAGCGACCGGTAAATAGCGCCGCACGGCCTTGCGCGGCCCTGGTGGGCGAAGTAGGACTCGAACCTACGACCGTCTCGGTGTAAAGCTTCCAACCAATCGAAAGTCAATTTGTGCTCAATTTTGGCAAAAACGAAGGCTGAAATGCAAGTAAAGAGATCCTTATATAGAAGGATGCAATCGTAGGGCTATCCGGCCCCCGGGGAAGGCTTCTTTAGTTCATGGGTGGTCCACCTTATAGAAGGCAATTACTAGGCACACAACCCAAACGATTATGATTAGCGCAATCATGGTTGCCTCCAGTATCCTATGACTTGAGGACGATACGGGCATTATAACGCGAGTTTGGATGCTGTGCGCTATCATTGTCGTGGATGGTAATATGTCGTATCCGCAATACTGATCGGAGTCGTCACCATGCTTGAGCTTTTCGGATTCATCCTGACGAAGGACCTAGAGGGTCATATCTCATTCATCCTGTCGGTTGCCATGGCCGTCGGGGGGTTAATCTGGACGTTCTATACGAAGGTCATCCGCAAGCCCCGCCTTGAGTTCTATCCAGCACGTTGGATACAGATCGGATTCCATGAAGAGGGTCCAGTAGTAATAATTGAGGGCAGCATGTACGCACGTTTTGGGCCTAGCCTGATCAAGAGTGTGAAGGCTCGTGTAACCTACGTTTACAACCTAGAACTGAACTGGTTGTTCGAGCCGATTGGATCGCTGCGTCGCAGAGCGATTACTGGAAGCAGGGCGCGATTCGAGATCGATCTATTCGGACCAATGATCGTAAAGCCAGAAGATCCAACGCAATTGCGCGCATTGTGCATCCACTTTGATACCGCCGCGGAAACGGGCCGAATCATGAGTAGGCTAGACGAGTGGTGGAACGATTGGATTCGTGAGCGTGCAACCAAAGCCGACAATGCGGCATATCTCGCGAGCGTTGGGACTCAGCGCCGAAAGTCGCGTGCAGAGATCTTGGAACGGTACTTTCCGGAGTTTGAGGCGACACATGTGTACCGAATTAGCAGAGATAGCCTTCTAAGTAAGCAATCGTTGATACCTGGTGAATACGCCATATGGCTCTCCATAAGAACTTCTACTTCGGTACATCCGATCGAAATATCAGGACTGTTCACCCTAACAGCAGAATCATGTCAAGCGTTAGCCACTCGCTGCGACGATATCCTTTCGGAAAAGTGTGTACCTCAGGATCCTACGGGCTACTGGCCGTTTGAGACCGTTGAGTGCAAGTGGGAACCGCAGCCACTCCGTCGCCCCACGTTCCTTCGGAAGTGGAAGGTAAGAATTCCGTGGAGGCCCCTGGCGGCTAAGGACTGACACATGGCTTGTTCTGGGTTGTTGTAGCCCAACTCCCACAACCCTGAACGTCATTTTGCCCACCACATTGGGGCAGCTTCGATATGATTCGGTGGACGACATCCTTTGACATTCGCAGGCTGAGTGCCCCCTGGACTCTCTGCAGGCGATTACGGTGTGGTCCTTACGCGTGCGGTAACCGTAAACACGGGCTCTCATGAACTCTACCGTGCGAAGCCTTGGGGGATTCCTACGTAACTGGAGCCACCCTCCTCATACAGGACGGTGTTGAGTTGGGCTCTCCCATCCGAGCACTGCATCGGCGACGCAGGCTTGTGATCGACGAAGATAACCACTGCGGCCAATAGCGCCTGCACCCCCCCCCAGCGAATAGCCCTGCTTTCCAAACGTCAGCGCAGTTGCCCGAGCTTGCCTGACCCATCATCGTTCCCCCATGAATCGGCGTCTGCTCACGTTACCGTGACCCATTGGGATGCGCCTCATCGGATTAGTATCAGCCTAGGACGCCAGATTCAGGTCACCAATCCCGCTTTCGACCTCGTTTCCCCATTGGGCCCATCCTGGCCGATCGTGTCGGGCGAACAACTCAAGGTACGTCCCAGGGCTGCAACTCTCAATTATCGGAAAGATCTCCTCCGACTTCCTGGAGTGCACATCAGATTTGATAACACGGAAGGATGAGAGCAATGATTGGATGAAATCACATAACGACGTCAGGATGGAATCCACAATGCCACTCGAACTCGCAGCTTGCACTCCGGACCAGATCGATCCCAACGGTTTCAACCCCCATGCAGTCCTGCCTTATGGGCTCACCACCAATCACGTTGCATCCTCTCTATGCGCGTTTACGGACTTCCTTGGATATATCAACAAGACCCTGAACACGAACGGGATAGAGCGTCTGGAGGTCTTTATGATGCCGGCCAACTTCTCATCCCTCGTTGGAGAGTTCATGGGAGCAAACCTCCCAAAGCACTGCTCCGGGGTTGTAAGGAACCTGTATCACAACGGTCATCCGGACCTCATCCCCAGGGGGCGTTTCCCGCGGGATTCAGTGCAGTATGCCCATGAAGGTATTGAGATCAAGGCGTCACGGTACTCCAGTAGTTGGCAAGGACACAACGCTGAGTGTTCGTTTCTGATGATCTTCACGTACACCGTGAACAAGAAGGGCGACAAATGCCCCATGTCATTCAGGTTCGACTCAGTGTTTGCGGCACAACTGGAAGAAGAGGACTGGAGTTTCCAAGGGAGAATAGGGGACAGTCGCCGAACACCAACCGCGTCCATCATCAAATCAGGCTTACAGAAGTTGAAGGCTAACTGGGTGTACAGAGCAGGTCAGGGAGGTTCAAGATAGCCTGAACCGGAACCGGGTCCGTTTTGGTCTCAAGCTCACTCAAACGCGGGATGGCGACAATCGCCATATCGTAATAATCCCTGTGGCGTTCAACACCGACCGCCGCCACCCCGACGGCTTCGGCCGCAGCTATTGTTGAGCCTGATCCCATGAACGGATCAGCAACAACCCCAGTCCCCATTGGGAGTGAGGCATACACGATCGGTCGCAGAATGGACTGCGGCTTCAGACTCGGATGCTTTGCGATAGCACGCTCTCGCTGTGGGGTTCGCTCGCTCGTGATCACATCCTCGAAGGGACCCCCGTCATGGCGCCGCCTTAGTGCGCCTGTGCCGTACTCGCGCAGACAGTCACTCACCTTCATTCCGGACGGCATTGGCTTTCTGAAGATACCCCATGGCTCATAACATCCGCGCGGCAGGCTCTGCTGATCCTCGAATTCGACTTCTGCGTTCTTTGGCCTGTCTCCGCCCCGGAGTGTCCTGACCAGGCGGATCAATTCGCCACGGAACTCAAGTCCACCTTCAACGATCGCAGAGAAGACAAGCTGCGACAGGAATGTGTTAGACGCGAGGAATACGTGACCGCCCGGCCTAAGAGCGTGAACAGCAACCCTTGACCATTCAATGAAGAACCGCCTCAGTGTCTCTCGTTCCTTGTTGTTGAGGGCCGTGAACCGAGGAAGCGGGGATCGTACACACCCACCGAACGCAGGCGGAAGTCGCCATATACCTCCGTTGCCATTCTCCATTTTCTCTATCTGGTCGAAGTCGTATTCCTTGACTCCGTATGGGGGATCTGTCACGATCGCATGGAGTGCGTTGGGAGCAAGCCGGCTCATCCATTCGAAGCAATCCGCATGGACGATCAGCGACGATCCAATTTCCTGGTGCCCGTATCCGTTCGCAAGTTCATTCATTACTTCATTCTAGTGGTGTTGTCATCCTCCCATCCACTGGGTTAACATCCGGGCATGAAGCGTAAGTCGCCTTGGTGGAAAAGGTTGCTCATTGGAGCCCTCGAATACCTCTGCAACCCAGGAGCATGGGCCTGGCGTCGTCTCAAGCGTTAGTTGCATCCGCACGTCTGCCTGCCACATACTCTTCATAACTGCCATTGAGTGCACGCTTTGGCAGGAAGTAGATCAGTAGGAGGTTCCCACGATTGGAGTGACGCATGACACGGCTAGAATGGTTGGAGCAGGAGTACGCAGTCGAAATGGCGGAGGGAATGCTGGCCACGGCCAGGGATCTCTATGACTCGGGAGAAGAGGTCCCAGCCTGGGGTCTCGACAAGCAGCTAGTCTACGTACTGTGTGCTGCACATGCGAAAATCAGGGTCGCTCATCCTGACCTGAAAATGGTCCGGAAGAACGGAGCAGAGTGCTGATCTGAGCAGGGATTGGGGAGCGGAAGTCGGTCGGGCCCACGGCGCTCCCCAATCTCTTTTTATGGAGGAAGAAATGCGATCACCCACAGAAAAACAATGCCACGACCTCATGGACGAGATTTTTGAGCGGCACGCCGCACGGCCCAAGAGAGAAGTCGACTGGTCGCGCTACAACGGATCCAACTTTCTCGATTTGCTATTCGAGGCAGACGCCGCACAGCGCAGAGTGAGGATGGAGACAAAAAAAGGCCTAGACCCATCCGAAGACGGGTCTAGGCCCGTTTGCCCTGGCACCCAAGCAGGGCAAACCCGATAGATATGCTGTCCGCTCAGGACGTCGCCCTGATGAAGGGCGTCACGCGCGGAGCGGTTTGTTTGGCCATCAGACACGGGCGCCTGGCGGCAATCAAAATCGTGCTGCCCCCCAGCACCAAGAAGCGTCCGGGCCGCAGCGTGTGGAGGATCGCGCCGCAAGACGCAGAAGCCTGGGACGCAGAAGACCGGCAACCGCGCGCTGGTGCTGTCGTTGTAGATCCCGGACCGAAACGCGACGGTGAACTGAGTATTGCGGAGGCCGTGGCTCTGAAAGGCGTCACCGAAACGGCATTACGGCAGGCAATCCATACCCACCGCCTGTCCGCCCGGTGGTCGCCACACGACCCACCCGCTCCCACGGCTGTCCCGAGTCGAGGTAACACACACCAGGGTCACTGGTATATCAACCGCGAAGACCTGCTGGCCTGGCGTCCAGGACACCGAAACGCCGGCGGCGCGGGTTCCAGTCCGAACGTGGTCAAGGCGGCCGATGATATGACCGTGCCGGAAGTCGCGGCCCTGAAAGGCATTACCGCGAAGGCGGTCAGGAAGGCCATTTACCAAGGACGCCTGCCCGCCCAATGGGCGCCCTGGGAGATCGCCGACGACCCTGAGGACACTCGCCTGTCGAAAGATCGGCGCCCAGGGCGGTGGCTGATTAAGAAGTCCGACGCCGCAGCATACGCGAACCCTATCCTCCCTGCCGACAGGGTCAGCTGACCCTGTTCAATCGGGCGGGCCAACCAGCTTCCCAAACCATCCGGTCGGGATTTTGATCCCGAGCAGACTCAGGTTTTCAACGATGGAGATAGACTCGACCCCGACCAGCAGCATGCCGAGATCCCGGACAGCCGCCCCGCCGAGACCCATGTGGTCGTCGATCGCGTGGGCCATGGCGAGGGCGCCAAGGCCACCAACGAGCTTGCGCAGGACGCCCGTGTGGGCGATCCTGGACGTTATCGTCCTGTGGCCTGCCCAGGCGGCGCTTAGGCCCGTCACAAAGTCGACCAGCATGAGTTGAAGGTACAAATGGGCCGGGGCGAGCTCAGGGCCTGTGCCCCAGATCTCATGTACTACGGCTGTCCAGGCCGCGGCCAGGCAGAGCCTGAACAAGCGCCACATCCGCACGGGGTCGGTTTCGCAGAGAGCGGCGGCGAAAATGATGCGGTTCATGGGCTGGTCGTCCTCTCGTTCGATGAAGGGCAAATAGCTGCGGAGGCTGTGGGTCTGCGTCATGATCATCCGGTGTCCTAACGTGGAGATCGAGGGCGGTCGGCGGGGACACGGGTCGGATTACCCGTATCCGCTGCGGGGTTGCCGAGCGTTACGGGACGACGACGTATACGATCTCCGTAGGCATCGTTTCGGAGTGGCTGCCCGTCCGCACGATCCGGGTCCGGACGTTGCCGACGAGGATTGTTGATGGCGCGGGGATGGTGATCGTGGCGGGCGTGGCGCCGTCGCCCTGGTCGGTGATGGCGGCGTTGATGATGACAACCGTCCCGTCGGGCAAATGGTCGTGGGCGGCGACGGTATCGCCAGCGTGCAGCCAGGTCCCGCCCGTCGAGCTCGCGAGGCCGATAACCCTGGCCGGTTCCGTGTCGCCCTGATGGTATGTGTATGCGTTCATGCGATCCTCCGATCGGCGTTTCTGCCGCTTGGTTGTTGTAGTGGTGTCGATCAGTCCGGCACGCCGGCAACCGCCTTGCTGTCCGCGGGGGTCAGCCCGGCGACCTTGCCGATGCCGACGTAGGCGACCCGGCTCACCGCCTTGATGGATGTCGTCGTGTAGGGCGCGACCGCCTCCGTGAACGACACGTAGGTATCACCGGATGCGGCCGCGGTGGTCCCGGCGTAATATCCGGTCACGGTGTAGCCGGCCCCCATCGTCCCGCTGTTGACGCATTTGATCGTGATTTTGATGCGCTCTCCGGCGAGGATGCCGGTGCTGGTCGGCGTCCCCGTCCACGACTTGGCGGTGTTGTTGTTCGTGGGCAGCTCGGAGCCGTACGCCGCGTCGAGGATGACGCTCTGTACGGCGCCGGCCGCGTTTGTGCGCTCGATTTTGATTTTGATCGTTGAGTTCGCGCTGTTGCTGGACTCCTGGGCCCAGCAGTTGAACGTGATGGTTCCCGCGATCGTGACGGCGTTCAGAGGTCCTGTCAGCCACGTGACGGCCGTGCCCGATTTGGCGAGTTGTATCAGGGTCCCGCCCGATGTCGTTGTACATGTCGCCGACTGGACGCCCGCCCCGCGCGTGAACGCCGTGGCGAGTTCGGTTTCGGCGCCGGGGTTGATGTCGGATGCCGAGTCGGTCAGATACACGGGCGTCGCCGCGTACGCGACCGCCGCCGTGAACAGGGCAAGTGTGAGGAGTAGGCGTTTCATCAGTTGTGCTCCACTTGGACGAGCGACGGGTTGAACAGCATGCGGTCCGCGTGGATCGCCACTCCAATGACCTGGATGACGTTATTCGCCGCGGACGGTGCAGTCTGTGTGAGCGTGTTGCCGGTCGTTCCGGTCGTGGACAGATACACCGTCCCGCCCACCGTCCAGTTCCAGGTGTCGTCACGGGCCACGCCCATCACGAGATAATTCCCGGTCGCTCCCGATCCGATGGTCGCATCCGCAACCATGACGACGGCACTGGCGTTCGCAATAGCGTCCGCTTTCGCGAGTGTCGCCTGTCCCGACGCGTTGATGCAGCACACGTCGCCGATGGCCTGCGCCTGCGCGGCCACGAGCTGGATGGTGGTGCCGCTGGTCGTGTGGTCTGCGCCCGGGGCGGCCGTCAACGCGACCGACCCCGAACTGCCCGTTACGGATCCCGACGGGACGACGTAGTCGGTCCCGGCAGTCGCGGCCACCGGAGTCGCCGTCGTGTTCGCGCCTTTGAGGATGCCGCTCGGCCAAATGACGGCCGTCGGCGTTCCGGCTGAACAGACCGGGATGCCGGTGATGCTGCCGAGTTTCGCAGCCGACCCGGTTGTGTCCTGATTGAGCGTTGGAAACGACGTGAGTGCGGCCGCGGAGCCGTTCGGGGCGAGGTAGACAACTCCCGCGCCCGTTGTGTACACGCCGTTCGTGACCGTGTTCGCGTTGCCGGCAAGGTTTCCCACGAAACTCCCGGACACTACGCCGCCCGCGAACTGCCATCCCCCGGCGCTGGAATAGGTCGCGGTGCCGATGTTTCCCCCATCCGTCGCCGAGAGACCCAGCGCCGATTCGGCGACGCCGACCCTGGAGCCGGTGTATCGGGTGCCGTCCCACGTCAGCGACCCCAGGAGCTCGGTTCCGCTGTATGTGGCGAGTCCCCCCGCCGTGTCGGCCCGGGTCGCATTCGCGGCGGTGGCCGCCGACGTCGCGGTCGTTGCCGCGTCGGCAGTCGCGTGGAGTCCGAGTTTGCCCGCGAGGGCCGTCGAGAGATCGGTCTGATCACTCAACGTTCCGGCTATGGATCCCCATGTCCCGCCGCCTGATCCGGACGGGGTTTGCCACGTCGCCACGCCGCCGGTCGTCCACCCGAGGAATTGCCCGGACGCGCCGCCCGCCATCGTCACGCCGGCCGCCGTGGTGGCGGTAGACGCGTTGCCGGCGACGGCGCCCGTGAACGATGGCGCTGTGATCGCTCCCCCAGGCCCTATGCTCGCGACGATGGCGCCATTGGCCCAAACGTCCACCAGGTCGGCGGTCGGAGACGCGGTCGAATTCACCACCGACAGCGCGGGGACGGTTGCTACGTTGGCGACGAATGTGCCTGGCCCGAACATCGGCGCGTACGTCTCGGTCCCCCGGCAATCAGGCATGACCGCTGTGCCGTTCGCATGCGACACCGGGCATGGTCGGATGAGCCCTCCGAACTGAGTAGCGTTTACGATTTTGGCGTAATAGAACAACTCTGTGCCGATCAGCATCCAGCCGGACGTTGGGAACCCGACTGTCGATGTCACATTCAGCACGGTGTCCGTCGCGCCGAACGCGGATGCCAGGTACGTAAAGGCGGCGTAGCGGGGAGCGTAATACACGGTAGCCCCAAGCGCGTGCGACGCGCTCGTGGACCCGACGTACGCCCGGAAATTGAGGGTGAAATGCGTCCCGTCGGGGATGGATGAATAACCGACGTATTCGTTATCGATCTTGAGCGCCCCCGTCGGAGGGTAGCCCGCGGTGGACGCGACTTGCAGGTTCGTGCCGAAACTGGCGATAGCGGCTGTCAGTGTCGTGGTCGGAGAGCCGGGACCCATGGGATCCCCGGCGCTCGCGTTCTGAAAGAATTTGATCCACCCTGTCCCGTTCATGCCGAGGACGGCCGCGGCGTCGCCAGACCCAGCACCCAATCGAGCACTATCAAAAACCCCAGACGTGATGTAATAGGTCGGGATGTTGGTCTGGGCGGGGAGCTCCGTCAGGTACGCCCCGCTCCCGCGAAAATGCGGCGCCTTGATGTCCGCTGTCGACACCCAACCGCTCGCGTCGGCGCTTATACCGGAGGCGGTGTAACCGTCCCACAGCCCGCCGGCCATGGTCGCCGTGTCCGCGTTGCCGGAAAACATGCCGATGAAGTTTCCGAACACTGGCCCGCCATTGAACGTGTACCCCGACATGTTCGGGTTGTCGTCCGTAAACTGCCAGCCGGTGGCGTTGGTGTAGCTGATAGACCCAATGGTTCCGCCCTCCGTCGCCGAGAGGCCCGTCGCCGTGGTCGCGGTGCCAGCGTTGCCGTATATCGATATGGGCCACGTCCCAGTCGCCCCGGCACCGTTAAGCGGGGCTTTGCCGGCGAGCGCCGCCGAGAGGTCGGTCTGATTGGCCAACGTCCCCGCTATGGAGCCCCACGTGCCGCCGCCCGTCCCGATGCCGAGGTAGGTTTTGAGCGCGTTGAGGTCCGCCGCGGCGTAACCGGTGCCGCCCCGGCCGAGGGCGACGACGGGCAGTTGTTGATTGGATATCCGCTGGCCGGCCGCCGGGATGACGGACAGCGCGCAGAGCGCCAGGGTGATCAGATACTGGTGGCCAACGGCCATTGATATGTGTTTTCGCATGGGGGCGCCTTCCTTCAGACCGGGTACTTGAGCCGCAGGGTATCGTCCGCGCCGAACGTCTGCGTGCCGTCGAGCGTGATAGTGACCGAACGGCCGAGCGGACCGATCGTGATGCCGATATCGTCGACTGCTACGCCGTTCCAGTCCGCAGTGACCTCGGCCGCCGTCACCCAGGACGGGACCGGGTGGCCGCTCGTGTCGACGACGCATACCGACGCGCCGACGGGTACCGGTACCAGGATCGACCGGTCCAGGCGCGGCGCCGCCTCGGCGGCAACCGGAACGACGGGGGCGGCAGCCGGCTGCGGCGCGGATCCCTGCCGGACGAGGATGTATGGAGACGGGGCGATCAATGTGGTTACGGACATGGGGTGCTCCTGTGATTACGCGCGCACGAACCAGGTCAGTTCGTTCGGGATGGTTTCGATCGTGCCGGACTCGGTCGTCAAATGGATTGCCACGTTGAGGACGCTGACGGTGTCGGTCGGAGGGCATGCGCAGGCGATGCCGTAACGGGTCTCAGTCCCTCCGGGCGGGACGGCGGACGTGAATGTTCCGGGCAGAACCACGTCCGTCTTGTCGGTGCGCCGGATGACGACCGTGGCGGATGTGTAGAGAGCGCTGAGATCGACGTTCGCCTGGGCGCTGTCGGTCGTCTCGATAAATGCGCCCGGGCCGGTATCGCCCTTGTGCCAGATCAGGCCGGCTCCGCCGCTCAGCAGGATGGCCCTCCGGGTCGCGGATGTGGCGTTGACCGTGTCGCGGATCACCATGTCGTATTCCGCCCCGGCCAGGCCCAGCGCCCGCGAAATCTCATTTTCGATTGACGCGTGTCCCGCCGTGGTCGGATGCCATGTTCCCGTCAGCCATCCGGCCGTGACCGCGCCCGCGCGCGTGCCGCCCCAGAGATCGGTCATATCGACTCCGACGACCATCGGGTGCGCCGCCTGGGCGCGCGTGAGGCAGTCCCGCATATACTGATCGCTCGTCGCCCCGTCGTTGACGCCGGCGGTCCCGGTGTCCGATTTGCGGCGCGGGTAGCACGGGATGACGATGGGGAAAGGCCGGGTCGCCCAATAGCCGAACACGGTGTCGATTTTCGCGTATGAGCTGGTGTAAAGCGCGGCGAGCGCGGCGGCGTCGGCCGGGCCGGTCAGCCATTCGTTACCAAACAGGTCGAAAAACCCGATATCGGGGGTCCAGTAGCGGGTCCCGTCGTGGCGGAGCTGGCAGCCCCAGATAGCCATAGCCTTGTCGAGGGTCGTCGCGAACGTGGCGACGTTCGTCAGATTCGTGCCGTTGATGCTCAGGTTGGCGCCGATGTAGCCCCGTCCGGATGCCATCCGGGCCACAATCCCTTCGATCCGGGTGTTCAAATACGTCGTGTCTGATTTGTAGAGCGTGACGGTGTGCTCGGCGTCATACCCGCAGTCGATCGTGCGGCAGCGGTTCCACTGATCGGTGCCATCCGGGGATGGGGCCGTGCTGAACGAGCCGGTGACCGGGGGCACGCAGTTGACGCTGTACGTGACGGTTGCGCAGTTCAGGGCCGGGTAACCCGGGTTGCCGAAAATGATGTCGAGGTAGCGGCCCCGGAACGTGACGATCGTGGTGTCGCCCGAGCGGGTCGTGGAGGCGCCCCCGAACGCGGCGTTGCCCATGCCGCCCCCCACCATACCGAAAGCCGTGCCGGCGGTGGAACTGAACGACGGGTAATGTCCGCAGTACCCGTCCGTGGATGCCATGTTCCCGCCGATCATGGCGCCTCCGTAGCCGCCAATCGTGGCCATGCGGCGGTTGAACAGCGTGCCCCAGCCCTGCTCGTCCGGGTAGGTCGCCCCGCCACCGTACGGAAAACTGGCGCACACGTGGATGCCGACAGTTGATTGTTTGGACCTGAGTTTCGTTTTGAACCCGTTGAGGGCCGCGACGTTGGTGACTATGGTTGACATTGGGTGACTCCTAGTACGGGATCGAGGTCAGGCCCTGGCCTGAACATCAGGCCGAGTAGCCCTGGGGGATCAATTCGGGATAGAGGACCATTTTGTAGTGCTGCATGACGCCGTGGTTGTCGGCCTCTGTCCAAAGGTCTTCGTGGACCGACGCGAGGTAGAAACGGTCGTCATCCGAGAGGGTGCGGTTGGCCATGATGCCGATGTAGTCGAGAGGGTACAGCGGCTGGGGGACGCACGCCAGCGGGTCGAACCAGACACGGGGCTCCCTGAGGATCTGGAATTTGCGCAGGGCGAAGTAGTCGGTGCTGACCGGGTCCTCATAGCGGGCATTGGTTTCGACGTATCTCCGGAGGCGGCCCATGTAGTTGGCCGGCTTTTCGAGGGCGCCGCCGTAGACGCTGTCGTGGTCGTACAAATGGCTGCAGATCGGTTTGCGCGTACCGCCGGTCATTCCGATCAACGTGACGCCGTTCCGAACGTCTTCGTAGCTGACGTGTTTGACCAACTCGCCGAGACACTGGTTGAGATAGGGATTGCCCTCTAGGTCGTACTCGGCGCCAACGCTGAATACCTGTTTGGGGGTCCAGTCGTTGCGAGCCTTCCAGGGGTCCCACGGGAAGAATTCGAACCGACCGAGGCTGTCCACGCCTGCGAACATGCCATACCGGCGCGCAATGTCCTGGATGATGTCCCAGATTGACGTGTCCGCGCTGTACTCGTAGAGCGGGTTGTCGTTGGTGCCGACGCCTATGTGCAAATGCCCGGCCGCTCCGATGCACGACACGCTGTCGCAGTCCCACGCGCCTTCCGGTGCGCCTGGAAGGTTATCGCTGAGCCATTGCCTCGTAAAGCCGGCCTTTTGCGCCAGCAGCCTTACGGCGTGGTACATACAGAGGCCGTCCAAATGGATGTCGTCCCCGACGGACTGCCGGAGCTCGTAGTCGACCCGATCGAGGATACTGGATGACCACTCTTCCGTGCCGGTTTCGGTCTTGAACCCCAACCACCCGACCATCCGGACGCTCGGTTCCCACAGGGACCGCACGCCATGGTCGTCTACCCACTCGATCCATGTCGTGATCCGGACCGCCCAGTTTCCGCGCCAGTCGCGGTACTGGCCCTCGTGGTTGCGGCAGACGACGAAGCCTGATCGCCGCACGGTGATCTCGGCCGGGCTGAAATCATGGTGGATGCTGGCGCCCAGCACAAACGGCAGCGCCGTCCAGGTCGGATAGGGAGACGGGTCGGTGTGGATCTCGGGGATGGAGACGTGAACCGACCGGAACCAGGGCGTGATCGTGTTTGACTCCGACGCCGAGAGGACGGCTATCCAGGCCGTGAGCCAGTCGGATCCGGTGTCGCGCATCGTCACGGAGATACCGGCCGTGGACCCGTCGTGGGACGTGACGGGTTCCCGGGTGTTCGCCCAGAGTTTCGGATGCGGACAGGATGCCAGAGAGCCGGAGGCCTCGAACGTTATCGGGAAATGCGAGATCGTCGCCTTGTAGTTCATGCCGGTGACGGTCAGCGGGTAGATCAGGTCCATGTCCGGGACGGTCAGAGCCGCCTGGTTGACGGAGTTGTTGACCGTGGCCCGAAACGCGATCTTGCCGGCGCAACGGAGGATCTGGAAGCGGATGAGGTCCGGGCGTCCCGACGCGGCTTTGTCCCCGTCGAAAACCTGTATGTCGCCCTTATGGGTCCACGTGGCGCCGTCCAAGGTCTGCTCGAGGCGGGGGTTGGATCCCAGAGGCCAGGCGATCCGGTAGCCTTTTTGGGACGTCGCCATCAGGGTCGCGCGCACGTAGCAATGGTCGGCGTTGATCGTCCCGGCCGGATCGACCGTGCTCTTACCGAGGGTGAGCCACAGGCCACCCCCGTCTGGGATGGCGACGGTCGGCGAAGCCCCGTGCGTGTAGGACCATTGAGTATCGGCGGTCCCGGCGACCTGCTGGACGACCTTCTTTTTGGTCGTGGTGGTCACGGCCTCGACCCAGCTGCCGCTGGTGTGCGTGCATGCGGAGAGCGGGGTGTCGGCCGGGGTATACGTGGGCGTCAGCATCAGACAGCCGAGCGCCTCATCGTACCGAACCTTGTCGGCGACCGCGTCGTCACGACGGATGGTGTCGATCGCCCTCTCCGAGTAACTGCAGTCGGGGGATTCAACCGCGCCGAAGACCTCGATCGGGTCGGCGTACTCAACGAGCAGGTAGTTGTAACGTCCAGCCATAGGGTGCTCCAGGCGGGGATAGCGGCCTGCGATCGCAGGCGGGATGAGTAATGGGCGAATGCGGTGCTTCAGCAACCCCGTCCGCCACGAACGCGTGTTCGTCCCCGAAGGCCCAGGTTGGGGCGCTGAAGGCCGGGAAACGTTATCCTGGCAGCCAGGTTGCGCCGCCGTCAGTCGAGGCCTTGACGAGGATATCCGTGCCGTTGTGGTACCAGAGTTCGAGGCGGTTTACGTCACCGGAGAGGCACGGGCGTTGGGCGGGGGCACTGGCGACGACAGTGACGGGCGTGCCCCAGGTCTGTCCCTCATCCCGGCTCGTCCTGACCGTAATCGCGCCGGACCCGGATGAAACCGAGCACATGGCCGCCCAGAGCGGGGCATCGTAATCGGATTTGGATGTGTATATGTCGACTGTTTTGCCGGGGCCCGGTGACGTCATGGTGCTGATCTCCGCTGCCGTGTCGGCGAGGCGTTTGAGGACGACGTTGTCGCCGTCGCTGTAGGCGAGTAGGATGGTGTAGTCGGGCATGCAGAGGATGCTCGGGCTCTGCCCGGAACAGCCGAGGGATGAGGACGTGAACGTGGCGCCCAGGTCGTTGCTGGTCCTCAGGTACAGGTTCGCCGTGTTGAACCCGTTGTTCTGGACCTGGCGGATGCAGCCCCAAATGGTCCGGTCGGAGTCCAGCCCGTACAGGCGGTAGAGGTCCCCGGGCGTTGTGCCTCCGTCGCTCGTCCTGACCGGGATGAACTGCCAGAGGCTGCCGGTCGTTGTGACCTTGACGTGGAGCGTGAACGAATCGCCGGCGGCGTGCCAGGACCACGGGTAATCGTGGGCGAACGCCTGGCGGACGCGTTGTTCTGGCGGGCATGTGTCGACGGGGATGCTGACCGACCACAGCCCGTCCGCGTATACCGTCCCGGCCGGGTTGTCCCCGGGGTCGGGACCGCCGTCGATCGCGTCGTCAAGGGTGACGGTCCCGTTGGTCCACGTCGGAGGCGCTGGGGTTGACGGGTAGCCCGTCAGGGTGAGGGTGCCGTTTTCGTCGTAGAATTTGCGCTCGTAGTTGTACGTCGTGTACGGGGAGGACTCGACCGGGACCCTGTTGATGTCCGTCCGGACGGCCCGCCCCCGAGTCGCCATGACGTCCCACGCGCCCTTGCTGTACCACGCCTGCCCGGCGTTGCTGTTGTGGCGGATGCGGTAGTTGCCGGTGAGGTTGATCCCGGCGCCTCCGACCGTTGCGGGAGGGTCAGCTGACCCTGTTGTGGGCATGTCCCACGTTGCCGTGCTCGCATCGGCCGGGTCGGTGTAGGTCGCCGCGTTGAACTTGCGGGTCGTCCCGTCGATCGGGTACTGCCCTCCGGATGGCTGCATGACCGCCTGGATGACCGTAGACGATTGATCGCTGTCGTCCGCGCCTACCGGGACCGAGGATGACCTGAGGCTCGTGTACAGGCTTCCCGAGCCCGCCGGGATGACTTCAACCTTGGGCTCCACGGCGACCGGGCAGAGCGGGGTTGCGCCGTCGGCGAAATCGTTCCGGACCGGGTAGTTCGAAATCAGGAAGTGCGGGACCTGGCCGATCTCCGCGCCGTACTCCAGTCCGGTCAGGGCGGGGAGGTCCTGGACTTGTTTGGCGGCGAACCCGGCGTACGTCGAGGCGCGGCCGATATCGTAGCGTCCCCAGCAGGCGACGAGCGTGTCGCCGGAGACCATGGCGGACGGAGTGACGCGGTTGATATAGACCGTGGTCGGAGTTCCGGTCGCGAGCGTCGCCGGCGCCCACGTCCACGTGTCGTAACTGAGCAGAGTGTCGGTGTAGTAGTGGCCGGCGCCGCCCTCCGGGTATTCGTAGCGGACGGGCGTCGCACCGGTGACCGGCGTGTTGACCGAGTCCCAGTGCCCGGCGACGCTGACGGTGTGCGTCGGCTCGCTGCGGCTGACGATGCAGAGCTGGGAAGCGGGGACCGGCGTGAACGGGACCGACAGGTCTCCCTCCAGGCTGATCGGGGTGGACTCAACGTGGATGTACGGGGCGTCCATCAGCCGGCCCGCCTAGCGTTGAGCGCGGCCTTCGGATCGTTCTTAACGGTGACCCTGGCTCCGATTCCAGCCTGTTTGAGCGCGTCAACCCCGCTCCCCGTGAGTTCCACCACAACCTTGATAGCCTGGTTGTTAGCGTTGCCGGGTTTGTCGGTACGGCCCGCGCCGGCCGTGTAACGGTCGCTGTACGGCTCGCCGTCGCCGCCCGTGAATCGATTGCCCTTATGGAACATGAGGTAGTCGCGGTTGGTTGTCGCGATCATGGCGGACCGCGACGGGGCGTTGGATTCGTGGGAAGCGAGCCGAGTGTACCATCCGTCGTTGAGGTTTCGGTCGAGCTCCGCCTGCTGTTCGTCGTAACTGTTGATCTCGGACTGTAGCTGGCGCCTGACCTGCGGATCCGTGGCGCCGGTCAGGCGTTTCTGCGCGTCGCCCCGCGCCTTGCCGACGGAGTTGAACAGGTTGATCCCCGCCGCGAGCCGGTCACCGGGCTCAAACTGATCGCTGTTGAGGACGTGCATCCGGGAGGCGGCCCGGTCTATCTCTGTCCCGATCGTTGCGTCCAACCCACCGGCCCCGAGCGATTCCCCGAGGCGCTGGAGAGTGCGGTCGGCGTTGTTGAGATCGCCCAGTGTCGCGTAGTTGGGGTTGGCGTCGTAGGCGGCCTGGCGCTTGCTCCGGATGTCGGACCATGAGCTGATCATGCCGCGGGTCGCTCCGAGCGCCGCGGTACCGCCCTGCCGGGAAGCGCGCTGGGCCAGGATGTCCTGGCGCTCGAGACGCGCGTCTTCCATCCGGCTGAGTGGCGATCGGGACGCCTCGATATGGGCGAGGGTGCGGTCATTCTTGGCGGACAGGATGACGTTTTCCTGCTGTTCGCGGTCGGCGTCCGTGTAGTCGGATGGGTGCTGTTGCATCCAAACGAGTTTGCCCTGAGCCATCGTTACCTTGTCGTCCACCCGGCTGCTATATCGCTTTCGTGTGGCGGATATGTCAGCGGATGTTCCCGTGATCTCAACCCCGGAAAGGAACGCCTGCGCGCCCTGGGCCGCGAGGTCGGCGAACTGGGAGTCCTGTCCGCCTTCGTAGTCGGCCGCCATTTTCCGGGTCTGAAAGATCGCCGCGTCCTGCTGGGCCTTCTGCCTCTTCAGTCTGCGGTAGTCCTCGGGTTTCAGCCCCGGCCGGTTAAGCTCGGCAACGGTGGTGTCACGCTCGGCGATCTGGTCCTTGAGCATTCCGTCGAACAGGCTGAAGTCGCCGCGCTTGGCGCCCGCGAGCTTGCTAGGCATTGCGGAGCTGCTGATGGCGGTCGCGGTCCCGGCCCGGTCCTGCGCTTCCGCGGAGGCGAGGCTTGTGCGCTGATAGCGGAGTTCGTCCGCGCTGGCCCCGATCGCGGCCATTGCGGCTCTGGCGCCCGCGATCTTCGCCCCGCCGTCTGCCATGGTGTCGCCGAGGGATTTCAGGTATTCGATATATTTCTGTGTGGCGGCGGAAGCCTCCTGGAGCGCTCCGATCTCACCGCCGATGGAAGTTCCGATGGCGGACGCTGTGCCGCCGCGTGCCGTGACTGACTGGGTATGAGAACCGGCGGCCGCGACGTTGCTCATGGCGGACTGGACGCGGAAGCCCTGTGTCTCAACATTCCCGGCGAGGAATGAAAGGTCGGCCGCATTGTCCTTACCGCCTTTGAGCTGAATGTAGGCTGCGGCGGCGGCCGGGTCTTTCACGGCGAGGTTGGCGGCGACTCCCCGGTCGTAGCCCGAGCGGCCGAATGCCTGCTGAACCTCGGCGGATGAGGCCGCGGCCAGGGCATCCGCTTGTTCCGGTGATAGGGTTTTATCCTTGGTGGGATCAGCGTTGAAGAGGTCCTGGACGAGGGACAGCGCGACTCCGGATGCATTCCTGCCCAGACCACGCGTAAGCCGGGACCCGAGCCTTGAAGCGGCCTGCATATGGGGGATCCCTATCCCGGCCGCCGAACTGGCGAGTCCCGAAACATCATCCCCGGTAATCGCCGCAATGGATGCGAGCGCCTGTTTCTGTTGTACGTCGTTTGCCCAGTCGTACGATTTGCGCGAGGTCTCGGCAATGCCGCCGAGCCCTGGGATCATTCCGACCCAACCGAGGACGGCGTCGTACGTGTCGTTCTGGCGACCGGTCATTTCGGCGTTGAGGCGATAATCCGCCTGATGAGCCAGACCTGCAACGCCTATCGCGACCGCGGCGGCCGGACCGGCGGCGCCGGCGGCCTTACCGGCGACGGCGCTCAGCCCTTCGGACATGCCGAGTTTTGAGCCGATTCGGTTGATCGCCCCGCTACCCGGAAGAGGCGCGTTCGCCGCGCTCCACATGGAACCCCAGTCGGGCATACCGAAGATCGCCGTGCCGCGCTCACCACCGGATTGACGGTTCGTGAAATCCTGCAGCCAATCCTGCCGCTGGCTTGCGCGGTACGATTGCTGGGTATCGCTCTCGCCGACGTCGTGCAGGTCGATTCCCTTCTCCGTCTTTCTACCACGCACGAAAATGCCACCAAAGTCGGCTGCGGTCCGTGCGTCGCTCGCTCTCTGAGCGCCCGTCCGTCTCGAAGGGCCAGGTCCGACGTCGGCGTCGCCATCACCCGATCCCGGGTTGAATCCCCAGAAGTTAGCGCCAGGGCTGGAGAAGTCCGATGAGCTCCACGGATCGTGGAACCGGCCGGGGCCGCCGTGGATCATGCTAAATGCGTCGATCGATCCCTGGATCCCGCCGAACCCATCAGCGAACCCACCCGCGCCAAACCGGGCGGCGGCGAATGCCCCCAGCCCGGCTGCGGCTACGGTTCCGAAGCCCGAAGCAGGCCCGGGCACGCCCTGTCCGGACTGACCCGGAAGGCCCTGGCCGGACGTGACATTGGCGAGCTCGCCCTTGAGCCACTCGATCGAGGCCGCCGCCTGGGCGCGGAACTCGGCATCGTCCAACTTCAGTTTTACTACCGCCGCTTTCTCGCTCATGGTTTCCTCGTCGGGTCGATCGCTGCCTGCAGTTCGTCGGGTAGGCCGCCCGATAGGGCTTCCTTTTCGTCAAGGGCGGTTTTGTATGCGTACTCGAGGATGTCGAGTTGCTCCAGCAGGCTGTCCGGCATGCTCACCCAGTCGGTCAGCCCGTGGCGTTTTGATCGGAGGTAGAGCTCCGTGATAGGGTCAACCCAGGCTACTCCGCCTTCGGCGAGGGTTCGGCCTTGGGAGACAAAAAACTCCGTAAGCCGTCCTCCAGTGACAGCGCGGAGTCGAGTCTGTTGGCCACGTACCATTCCGCCTTCGGGTTGGCCGGAATGGCGGTCTGGTCGGTCTTGAGGTAAGCGACGCGGGTGAGCAGTTCGAACGGACGGAGGATGTATTCATCCACATCCGGGCCGCCCTTGAGGGCCTCGCGCAGGGCCAGCGCGCGGATTTGAGCCTGGTCCATGCCGGTCGGCTCCCGGAACGTGTAGTTGACGTGGACGGCGTTGGACTGGACGCGGAGTTCGGCGTCCAGGTCGAGGGCCTGCTGTACGGGGACGGCGGCGTCGCCCTCCAGGGTCGCGAGATATTCGAGGGCCTTGGCGCGCTCATCCTCACTGAGCAAAAGCGCGCCGAAAGACCCGTCAGGATGGGTGACGTACGATACGGGGATGGTGATCATTTGGGTGCTCGATTTCTGTTAGGTTGCCTGGGTGATTGCGATCGCGGGGTTGGCGCCGACGGCGACGACAGCCCACGTGGACGCCATGCTGGCGTTTCCGCCGATGTTGACCGGCGTCGAACCTTCGGCCTGGATGCAACTGACGGCGATCACCGGGGCTGACGGGCCGAATCCGATTTCGAACGTGCAGATATCCATGTCATCCACACGGATGGCGGCGCCCAGTCCCTGGACGATCCGTAGCCGGCCGCTGCACGAGCCCGGGTCGATCGCGTCGACCGAAGTCGGGTTGCCGTTGAACCATTTGCGGAACTCAGCGCTGATGCCGATGGTGAGGTCGAAAGCCGAGACCTGCGTCGGGGTCGTGGATCCCTGTTTGAACGTAATGGTGTTGAACGTGACCTCGGCCGCGCCGACGACCGACACGTGCGCTCCGGGCGTGGTTCCGGCGGCGTTGGTTCCGATGAACCCCATTTGGACCGCGACGGGGTTCGGGGAGCTGGCGTTTCCGACGATCTGGAGTCCGGTCGGTTTGACCGTGTCCAAGTGGGCCACGAGGCCGTCATTCCATCGGCCGCCCATGAGTTGGGAATCGCCGTTGGAGTCGCGGGTCACGAACATTTTGTTGAGGTTGGCCGCCGTGAACCAGCCGCTCGGGATGGCGCGGGTGGTGACGGTGTAGCCCGTGGTGGATGGGCCGAGCGCGTAGGTCTCAGGCCACACGGATGACGGGTTGCCCTGGGCGTAGGTATCGACCGCGACGTTGCGGGTCACGTTCCTGTAGGATCCCGGCAGGAGCGGGATGGAGATCGTGACGGGGGACGTCGTGTCGTCGATCAGGGTGAAACTGGAGCCCTTGCCGGATACGTAGACTTTTTCAGCCATTGGAATTCTCCTTATTAGCCGGCGGAGGGATTAGCCGGGATACCGGCCGGATTACCAGCACGCCGTTTGGCCAGAGGTCGCTATAGACGATCTGCGGGCCGGTGATATCTGCGGGGGCTGCCTCGGGGGCAGCGGGGGGCGCCAGGATGGCGTCATCAGTAACGGGTTTGGCCATTGTCATTCTCCGGTCGAGTAGAGGCAGCGCCACTCTAGGCCGGCGACGCTGGTTGTGAAATCGCCCTGCAGGGCTTTGTTGTCGTATCCGTACACGCGGTCAAGGACCTGGCAGTCGTAGGTTTCCCCGGCCGGGGTTGCGAACGTTCTCAGGCTTTTGAGCAGGTCGTAGAGGGCGTCGATCATGGCGGCCTTGGCCGGTATGACCCTGTTGGGATCCCTTAGGGCTGGGGCGGCGATCGTAAGAACGACCGAGACGATGACCTCGCGGAGCGCGCCACTCGGCGCATAACGCTCCATCACCCGGTCGGCGCCGGCGACGCACGATACGGTCACGCCGGTCTTGCAGGCGATCGGGACGTAGGTTTTGAGGAAGCGATAACGGTCCGTGACCCCGTCCGACGGCGGAGTCGGAATGGCGCTGAAACGATAGTCGGAGGATGCGACCGCCGGGACCGCATTGAGCGTCGGGACGCTGGCCGCAATGTACTCGACAAGGGCGTTGGAGATATCTAAGCCGGTCATGCGGGGCCTCCCTGGATGAAATAGTCGAGCGCTCGGTTGGCGGCGTCGTTGAGGATGGCCTGCATGTCGATCGCGGTAAAATCGCGGCGCGGCATCCGGCGCGTGCCCCGTATGTGGTAGACGGCGACAGGGTCAGCTGACCCTGCCTCAACCGACCAGCCGGACGTCTGGAGGACGTTGTCACGGCCGCCGCGCGTCAACGAGTCGAGCAGGGCGGCCAGTGGGGTCGTGGAGCCGCCGTGCCGGGCTTTCTGGTCCAACGTGGACGGCGCCAACGGGGTCAGGCCGCCGCCCTGAATTTCTTTGCGCATGGCGTCGAGGATGCTTTCGCCGGCCCGCTGAAGTACATCGGTGGGCAGGTCTGGGTGCTGGATCCATTCGAGCCACGGACAGGAAAACTCGCACGTGATCATGGTCACTCCCGGCCGTACATGGTCAGGACGGCCCTTACGCAGGCAACCTGGTCCGATGAGAGCGACGGGTCGACGTCGACGCAGGTATACGAGTTGCCTCGAATGGTGTAGGTATGGGTTTCCTGGAGTACTCCACCCGGGTCGATCGCGAGGAAATGGAATCGGTTAGGCAGCATCCAGTTCGTGTCGCCCTCGGCGTCGATCCCGTGCGGGTCGCTCTTGTCCGGGGTGATGAGGCCCTTGACCGTGCCCTCGTTGGCCGTGCCGACGGCGGTGACGCCGCTAAGCTCAACGAGCAGGGCGTAGCCGTTGCGGATAATGTCGAGCGGGGGTGTTACGACCATCAGGATATCCTCAGCGGGGAAAAGGTCCTGGCCATGGCGAGGCACTGCGCATGGACCTGTTCGGGGTGCATGTTGCCGGCCTCCGTTCCGACGGCGTACATGGAGCTGGTTTTCGCAGCCTTGAGCATCCAGCCGTTGTGGGCGGCCGACTGGAGGTCCCAGAGGCCCATGATCTCAGCTTTGTGGATCACGAAGCGGACGGTCCCGTCCGTAACCTCGGTCGGCTCCCAGGATGGCCAACGGGGATCGAGGGGCCAGCGGGGTTCGGTGGTTCCTGTGATCCCGCCGACGTCGCCGTCGCGGTCGCGCCAGGGGGCTACATTGTAAGACCATCCTGTCGGGACGGTCGGGACGATGACCTGGCCGGGCCGGACAACCGTACCGGGCGTCCAGACGTCCGCGATTCGACACTCATCAAAGAGATCCAGGATCTCTTCGTCGGACAGGACGGGCGCAGTGTCCGCGGCGGTCATGGTCCGGAGTTTTCGGAGCGCTTTCTCTCCGTCGCGGAGCGGTTTCATCATTTGTCCTCCCCGGGCTTGAGAGCCTTGTTGGCGACCGTGATCGGTCTGCCGATCGTAAGGGCATTGTTGGAGACCCTGATGACTTTGTTGGCGACGGTAATCGGTTTGTCGATCGTGATCGCTTTGGTGGCGACGGTCAGGGATTTAGTGTCTGTGGTGGTTTCCATCAGGGATCTCCAGGGCCTGACCGGGTTGATCCGGACAATCGGGTCATATGACCCTACGGCCGCACCGACCCGGTCAGGCGGCGGGGTTTAGGCGGAGAACGTCGTGAGGACGAGGATGGCCTGCGGCCGCTTCACAACGAACGCAGTGCGGATGTCGGCGCGGATCGACTTCTTACCGGTGCCGAAATCGGTGCCGTTGTAGCCGATCTGAACGTCGATCCCGCGCAGAGGACGGAGCTGAACGAACCGGGAGTCGAACAGGATGACCGTTCCCACGGCGACCCTGTCGCTCTGGACGACCCGCATCCCCCATATCCGGTCTGGTTCGGTGCTGATGGCGGCGGTGTTCATGTAGACGCCGGAGCTGGACGCGACCTCGGTCACCAGGCTGCCCCAGTCATCCGGGTTGATGATCACCACGTTCGGGACGCATGCGCCGGAGACGGCCAGTTTCTGTTTCGCGAGGAAGATCGCGCGGCTGCCGGTCTTGTTGAGGGAGCCGGTGCCGCAGTTGGCGGTGCTGACGTTGTCCGTGTGCAACATGCCCTTGACGAGCGTGCCGGTCCCGGCGCCGTTCACCAGCTGGTTGTTCAGGCGGGAAATGACGTCGAAGACGATGCGGCTGTTGATGAGGTTCTCAAGAGCCGGGATGTCCTCAAGCTCTTCGTCGGAGATCGGGAGGATCGAACCGATCTTGCGGACTGTGAAATCAACGTCAGCGAAACTGATCGCGCCTTCCGGATAGCCGCCGGCCTCCGCGATTTCCTGGGCGGTCGCCGTCAGGGTTTCCTGCTGAATCCTGACTGTCGGCTGGAGGGCCGGGATCTGGTCAAGGGCGTCGACTATGGTCAACGGGTAGTTGATCGTCTCGACGATCTCGCCGGTGCGGGTGATCTGCGGGGCCATTCCGGCGCTGGACGTAAACGCCGTTTTGAGGTCAAGGTCGATCGTCATGCTGGCGTGGTCTGACTCTTTCGCGGCCAGGGCGCGAAACGCCTTGCTGGACACGACGGCGGATCCAAGATTTTTGATCTCGGACTGGACAGTGACGGGCGCGGGGCTGGTGACTTTTTTCAGGTCGGCGATAGAGGCGTCGGCTTTGGCAGCGGCGTCTTCGAGGCGCTTGGCAACGGCGAGGCCGTCGGTCAACGATTTGAGTTCGGCGTCCAGCTGATCCAGTTTGGCCATGTCGGGGGTCTCGGCGGACTGGGATTCGAGCGCGTGGGCCTTGATCTCGAGCTGCTTGGCCTCAATCGCGTCGGCGTACTCTGCAGTGGTTTTCATGGATGTGTCCTTTGCCCCAGGACTCCCTCGTTGAGGGACGGGGCTTGCTGGCGGTGAGCCAGGGTAGTGGGGCCGGTGTGGCCCGGATGCCGACCTGGGGCGGTCGGAGAGGGCGCTATGCACCAATGAGGCGCAAGCGGATGTCGAGATAGCGGTTGAGGATCTCCCGGGCCAGGGCTTTCCGGCCGAGGTCGGGATCTTCAACGGATTCGGGCGCGGCCGTTCCGGCTGCGGATTCGAGGGATTTGGCGTCGACGATACCGGCCTCGTTGTTGGCGGGGATGGTGACGATGGAGACCTCGTAGAGCGCAACCTGTTTGAGCAGGCGGTTGCCGTCGGCGTTGTAAGTGCAGTCCTCAACGACGTAGCCGACGCTGAGTTTGACCGTTTTGCCGGCCGCCAGACGCTCATTGACGATCGTGCGTTTTTCCTGGGCTTCGTCGGTGCTGTGATATGCGGTTTCGATCCAGAGGCCGACCTCGTCCTCGTGCGCTTCCAGGATGTAGCCGATCTGGTCTTCCTGTTCGTGGTTCCAGCAGATCGAGCCGTCGGTCAGGAAGGCTGCGAGGGTCGCGGCGAAGGCGCCAGTCAGCATAATGTCGCCGACCCGGTCGACGTTTCCGAACGTGCTGGCGTAGCCTGAGAATCCCCCGTTGTCTGCGTTGAGCGCTTTGAGTTCGATCTCGAACTCTTTGTACTCCAGTGTGGGTTTAGGCATTGGTGCCTCCCTGTTGGTATTGGGGTGCAGTGGTGGGTTTGCCGGTCGGCAGGTCGTCTTCCGGGCGGCCGGTCGGCGGCAGGCCGACGAGGTTTCGGGATTCATTCAGGGCGATCCATCCGCCCCGGAAGCCAGTGTCGGCGCGCTTGTAGATCGCGTCCTGGCCCTCCTGCAGCGCTCTCACTCCGGTTGTGTCCCAGTGGATGCGGTACAGTTGAGGTTTGGGCTCGAAGGCCGGTAACAGCTGGGTCTCGAAATCGTCCCCGAGCAGGTAGAGATCGGGCAGGATGCGATTGTCCCAGGCGCTGCGTTCCGCGGTCTCCTTGTTCGCGAACGTGGCGCTGGAAGCGTCCAGGCCGACGACGAGGGCGTCCAAACCCATGGCGGCGCAGATCCGGCGGATGACCTGTTCGCGGATTTCCACGACGGCCATTTCGTCCGGGCTCTGTGCGAGTTTAGCGACGTTCAGAGCAACCGAGGTCACCATGGGGTTGCCGGCGTTGTCCGCAGTGTAACCGAGCGCGATATCCGAGCTGAGCTGCGCCTGCTGCTCCTCGCTGAGCTGCCCTTCGGCCGGCGAGTACATGACCGGGATCAGGCCCATGTTGCGCATCAGGGCGCTGTACAAGACCGAGACCCGGTTGTCGACGTCGACGCTGCGGTAGCAACTGGCGATCGTCGCCAGGCCCATGGCCTGGATGTCGGGGTCAACGCTTGTCCGCAAATGGACGACGTCCTCGGCCGGGTACTCCGCGGCGAGGCCGACGGACATTCCGGCGTAGCCGCGCAGCCTGTAACAGTACCGGTCGATCGGCCGGGCAGGGTCGTTGGAACCATACGGGGTAATGTAGCTGGCGCTTAACCAGGACAGGCCCTGGGCGCGGTTGTAGGCGTCGCGGTCGATTTTGAGGTAGGCGTTGCCGTGCAGCGCCAGGTCGAATGCGATTGCACGGCGCATGAGGCGGCCGGACATGTTGGGGTTGGGGCGCCTGAGGATGTTGGACAGCGGATGATCGGGGACAACCTCGTAACTGCCCTGGTCGTTGAGTTTCTCCACTTGCGGCTGGCACTCGCCGTAGGAGCGGGTGATCCATCCGAGGCAGGCGCTGACGACGTCGTTCAGGTAGGCGTCACCGACGTCAACCGAGACGTTGCGGGTGCCGCCCGGGAGGCGCATGTCGTGGAAGGCCAACGATCCCATGGTGCCGCCGATCGGTCGGAACGTGTCGGCCGATTTCGTTTCGAGGCATTTGGAAGATTTGTGCTGGGCGAGCTCCGGGAATTTGAGCTCGATAGCTGATAGTTGGTTTGGTTGCATATATCATCCGCCCATTCTGATCACGGTCGCCCGTGCTGGTGCAGTCGGTCGTTCGAGGATGTGGGCCGCGATTGCGAGCGCCATTACGTGGTCGGTTTTGAGGCCGGTGTCGGGGAGTTTGTAGGCCAGAAGCTCTTCCCGGATGTGTGGGTCGTCATACTGGACCTCCCCGTGTTCGAGCAGGCGCGTCAGCCGCTGGAGCGCTTCCGGTTTCGTTTTGGCCGAGAAAATGAATGAGTGCGCGGTCCGCTTGATATCGGGGTCCTTGGATTTCAGGCCCTTGTTGACCTCTTCGATCAGGTCGAGGGCCGACTGGCCCGTGGCGTCCAAATGGAGGTCTTTGGCCCCATAGAGAGCCGAGAGATCGTGGAATGCCTGGATCTTCGTGTCGTTGCTCGCTCGATCGAGTTTGCGGACGTGCACGATCCGGTAAGGTTTGGCAGTGATATCGACCACGAGGATGACGGTGCTGTCCACACCCATGCCGGCCATGTCAGCGGTGATCAGGTATTTGTGCGATTCACGCGGTCCCTCGGAGACCTCGGGCAACATGCAACGGTCGATATCGCTGTGGCGCCACATACGGTCTCCGGATTCCTCAAATGAGCAGTCGTGTTCGGATGCGAACTCGGATCGGCTCAGGCGTTTGCGGGTCTTCGCGGCCCATGCTTCGTCAAATAACACGGTCCACGGGAGGTTGTAGGATGCCCATCCCGAGCCCTCCCCGATGGCCTCGCCCCACAGATCGTGAAACTTGCCGGATGCCCCGTAGGGCGTGCTCAGGACCGTGAGAGAGCCGCCTGTGGAGACGGTCGGCTGGATGGCCTGCCAGATCTCGTTGGCCCACCGGGGGAACGCGAACTCGTCGAGGTAGACGTCGGAGGCTGGTGTTCCGCGGCCGGCACTGGGACTGTCGCCCTGAGCCCGGATGCTGGAGCCGTTGCGCAGTGTCAGACGGGTCTTGTTGTCCTCAACCAGTTCGCCGGACGGGATGAACGCGCGGACGTACGCGATAAAATCAGTGGCCTGTTCGACGTTGCGGCTGACGTTGAGGATGCGGCGCGGACCCTGGTAGAGCATTTTCCAGGCGGCCTCGGCGGCGCATACCTGGCTGATGCCGATCTGCCGGGATTTCAGGATGATGCGGAGCGGGTGATCCCAGGCTCCGAGGATGTCGGACTGATACCAGCGGGGCTCGAAAGTCACCCATCCGTCCGTGGGATGGAAGATCTTGGGCTTCGTGAGCTCAAGCCACTTGAGTGGGGATTCAGCGGACGGGTCATACCTGTCCTGGGCCGTGTGACGGCGCGCGAGCTCAGCTGCCGCTTGCTTCTGGGTTGCTGTCAGGCTTCCCCAGCGCTGCTGCGATAATCGCAGCAAGTTCGTCGTCTGATCGGGTTGTAAGGTCGACGTCATGGGATTCTCGCTTGCGCCAGTCCAAGTGGTGTCGGCGCTCTAGCCACCAGGCGGCGGCTTGCCAAGAGGTAATGCCGGCGTCTTTGACACAACCGACAAATCGTTGCTCGGCTTCAGCTTCGGCTTCTTCTACGGCGCTGAAAAATGCGGGCTTGTCTTTGAGCCAAATGTAAAACGTAGCGGAGTCGATCTTGACCAGGGCGCAGGCGCAGCGGCGGGTGTTTCCGGCGCGCAGTGCGTCGCAGATCGCGGCCTGGATGCCCTGGTTGTACTTAGTGGTGCGTGCCATGGGGGTTTGGTTGACGTTGCAGAGGAGTAGCCGTTCCGGACTCAGTGACGTACGACGTCGACATTCATCCGATCGAGCGTAATATTCCAGAAGCGGATTATGATGATTTCGTCGTGGAGGGCGGCCTCGGGGCCAGCTACGGCCGGAGGATTGGTGTCTAGTGACAGTGGCCAGTGACACGGCGAGGCCGCCGCGGTCCACTGTTTTACATGTTGCCTGGTTGGAGCGGATTACTCCGAAATAGGGTCAGCTGACCCTATTGCGCCGCAATCAAACCCTCTCAATTCACGAGGTCGGTTTCGTAGGCGGTCAACGTAAGCCCGGATGCGTTCAGCCATTTCTTGCAGAAATCTTGCAGGGATGCGCGTTCGTCAGCGTACGGGTCTTTGTAGGCGCCGCTCAGGAAGGCGAAGATCCCGAAGGGGTTTTTGGCGAGGCCGGACAGGACCGATACCAAGTTCATCGTCCGGGTAACGAAACCGATGTTGCAGTCGGCGTACTCGTTCAGAACCTGTTCAACGGTCGATTTGTCCACGTATTTGTGGGCCACCACGGCTGTCTGGATGCGGAGCGCTAGGGTCGTAAGGTCGAGAGCTCGACGGGCGTTGGATTTTAGGTTTGCCATGGTGATCTCCGGTTCTGTCAGCCTGCCGGAAGGGAGGCGGGCTGACCGCACATGAGGAATGAGCTGCGTAAGTCCCTCAACTACCCTGTCGTAATGAGTTGAGGAATCAGGTGTAGAATTTTCGCAGTGCTCCCAAATCTAATGTATCATTATTCGATGATTCAATACGAGACATTTGCTGCCCTTTCCTTTTGGATTGCCAGAGTCTGCGATGGAACTACCATCCACGCTCAGCGCACGCTCACGGCCCCCAAACTGCCCCCGACAGGCCCCGCACAGAGGCATTTGCTGCCCCATACAGAGCGTTCCCGGGGTTGCCTGGTGTGATTGATCGCCCGGGATGGCCCGTCATCCTGGCTCAAAGACCTCTCTCCGCGGGCTCTCTCCGATGATGAGGTTGGGTGCCCCGCCCTCTCATTCGACCGGCAAGGTCTGGCGCGTAGCGCTGTCCGGCGCCGCAGGCAATCCCCGATTACTGGAGTCTTAGATGGCGCAGCCATCAGCCGGATCTACGCTCGGATGGCGGCCGTCACAGCGTCGGAAAAATAATCTCAATCTTTTTGAAAATAGTTGCCCTATTGTAATAACGTGAATCGACAAGGTTAGTATAGGGACCTAAAATATACCGTAAAAAAAGACTTGACAGGTCCGAAAATACATGGTATCATATAGGTAGGGCTGAGGCCCGGATGTACCTTGACAACGGCCATGGGGCCACTAGAGCACACGAGGAGAGAAACGGATGAAAGCACAGACAGAGACGATGGAACAGAGACAGGACCGATTGACGCCGCGGCCGGTGGTGCCACGGAAGCAAGCGGAGACCGACCCGGTGGTGTTGGCGCGGATCGAGGCCTATAAGGCGGAGGCCCTCAAGGCGGCTAGAGCCAAAGAGGCCAAAAGGGCCAGGGCGATAGCAAGGGGCCTGACGGAGTTGGTAGCGCAGGTGCCCGGTAACAACGACGAGATCTATATCGCCGAGCGCCGGTACTACGTAGTGACGTTCTGCCCCAAAGACGGTATGGCCCAGGTCCTGGATGGAAACCAGGTCCACAGGACCAAAGCGCAGGCCCAGGCCCAGGTTCGGGAGACCCAACAGATCGTCAACGGTAGACGGTGGGCTGGCGACCCAAAGCTCCCGCAGCGCACATGGGCCATCGTACCGATCACCGGGGCGCAGGCTATACCGATCCGCGAGGCGCTCAATACGGACAACGAAGAGCAGTGGGTGCCGGTCGGCTGAGTAACCATCCGGGGCCGGGAGACCGGCCCCACGGGTTGCCCTCAACTAAGATGGGAGAACGACATGGATGAACAACACAAAGGGCCGGGGCGCCCGAAGAAGAAGTTAGGGCGGCCTCGAAACCAAATGTCCAGGGACCACAGGATCAGCACGGACGTCGACAACGAGACCCTGGCGAGGCTGGATGACGTCTGCAAGGCCAGGGCGATCGCGCGAGCGATCTATCTCAGGCAGGCGCTAATGGACGCATTGTACCGGGATGCCCGGTAACGACCACCACGGGCGGTAATGAGGTAGGACGATGGATGACGATCTGAAACGGTTGGCAGATGAGACGGCTGAAATAGTGCGGGCCGAGATTCGGGATCAGCTGGGAGTGTTTCGATCCGAAATTGAGGCATTCGCGGAGGACGTCACGCTCAAAATCCAGGAATTGCAGAACCAAATACGGCTGCTCGAAAACCGGTAACACGGCCTGATAACGGTCGTTACATGGATGTAGGGCACACGCGCACACACAAGGAGCAAATGATGGAAAAGACAGTGAGCGAGAAAATTGACGCGGGAATGACGGTGACGGTTTCCGAGGTCGTCGCGGCGATTGAGTCGGGCGAACTGGATGTAATCACGTGGGACGAGGGCTGAGGATCGGGATACGTCAATGGGCCGGAGAGATCCGGCCCTTTTGGCGTTTTGACCCCAAAACGAGGCATTTGCTGCCCCGTACAGCGCGTTCCCGGCCTCGCCTGGTATGATTGATCGCCCAGATCCGGATATTGAGCCTCGGCTATACCGGTAGTTACGCTCGTCATCCGAACCCACGTTCGCAAAACCAATTTCGGAGCAAATAACTATAAACAGGCAATATCTCAATTGTCAAACCGCAAGCGATTTGCACTCGCGGCGACGGGAATCGAGATATGCACTACACGGGCAGACACGGGCAACAGGGCCCGACCCAGATCGAGGGTTTCAACAACGACCTCGACCTCAGCGCCTCGGATGAGGCGACCCGACTACTGGACGCAGCGTACGCGCTCACCATCCCCGATTACATCCGGACGGACCGTCCGGTCTCGACCCATACCCCCAACCAGGTCGACGCCTATGTGCAAACGTTCGGCAGTACGGTCGAGGTCGAGGAGAAATTCCGACCGGCGAAAATCAACAAACACACCGGCCTGCCGATCGTCTACAGGGACCTGTTGATCGAGGACGTCCAGGTGGACGCCGATGGCGGCTATCGGGCCGATGGCTGGTTGTGGCGTTACCCGGCCGACCGATTGATCGCAACCGCCTGGGAGGCGACGGGAGCTGTCCTGATCGTCCGGGCCGGAGCTCTCCGCGACGCCTACGAGGCCAACCGTGATCGCTGGTTCGCCGTTTCGCATATCGCGTGCGCGGGCAACCGGGTCCAGGGCAATGTCGCCTATTACAGCATCAGCACGTGCGTCGACACAATCACGATTTTGGACGCCGTTCCCGGCGCCATGTTGATCGACACCCGCGGAGGCCGCGTGTGGGCCAATGACGGCAATGGCAGCCACCACGCAACGACGGAGGCGATCGGATGAAAATCCCTATTACGGGCGCTTACGTACATATCGACGATGAGGATGTCGACCTGATGCAACAACGCTGGTATCTGCTGGACCGCGGGCAGGTTTTCCGGACCCGCCGGGTCGGACCCAGGGGGTGCAACCGACGCATTGGCGAATATCTCGCCCGGATGGTTGCGGCGAGGGCGCACGAGACGCCTGCTGGAAAATGGCGGGTGCGCCATATCAACGGCGATCTGCGCGACTGCCGGCGCGACAACCTGGAGATCGTCCCGTGCAAAACCGGATCGGTCCGGGACGATGCAGATGGATGGGAAATCGACTGGGACCTGTTTGACCGGATCCAGGACGCCGTTTGGTTGGCGACGATAACGATAGGTTCAGCTGACCCGATTTTCAGGGAGGACCCAACTGGGTCGCGGGCGGGAGGAATCGGATGAAAAACAGGCTGTCACGGTTGGTACTGAACACGACCTGGGGATACCTCATCCTCCTGGCCATCCTGGCGTGGTACTGGAGCCAATGACACATTACGGGTAACACATAGAAACTGTGGTTCGTTATATAGAATGAGAGCTCCAAAAGACTTCCCCTGATTCCATGCCCTTGTTTCGACATGTATTCATGAGGGACTTGTCCCACAAGTTTCCAAAAAAGGCCTTATATGAAAATCACAACTACAACAGTCAAAGTCATGAACGCCATTGATGAGCTCAACCGACGTGGTGAGCCGACGAGCTACGACCGGATCGCCACGACTGCCAGGGTTGGCCGCGGAACCATCAGGACGGCTCTGTTGCGTTTGATCACCAACGGGATGATCGAACAGTTTACGACGTACGCCCGGCGTCAACCCAACGAATACGTGGTGATCCGATGAACGCCGTCCTGACATGCTCAACTCCAGAATATGATCTGAAACAGATCCGGTTCCGACGGGCTATCAATCGATACCGCCGGATGGGTGCCGACACTTTCGATATCGTCGGTGCGGACCACAACGTCACGGTCCAAACAGAGCTTGAGATCGCCGTCGACGAGGGATGGCTCCACGTCGACGATGATGATACGCGGACAGTCGTGCCGCTCGGCTGCAAAATCAAACCGACCATTCCGGGGTACCGCGATCTGTCCAGGGTGTGGCACTACTATCCCCAAATGGTCGAGTACGTCGCCTTCCGATGGCGGCCGATCGCAGCCAAAATGGCCCGAAGCTACATGGCCCGCGGGATACACGTATACCTAAGGTGCGAAGCGGAGGACCTGGTCGAAATGATCATGGTCAGCGCCATCCAGGCCATGGCACAACACGATCCGGACAAGAGTCTGCTCGGCTGGTACATGAAAAAGGCGATCGCCTGCGATATCAAAGACGAATTGCGGAAGGCGAACGCCAAGTGCCGCCGGAATCAGTGGGGCTGGGATGTTGAGTTCGACGATGACGCGGAGATTGAAAGTCCGGCTTGGATGTCGGCTTCTGACACGGCGATCGTCCTGCAGGACGCCCTTGCCGGGTTAAGCGAGCGCGATCAGTCGATCATCCACATGGTCGCCGAGGGTTACACGGCAGCCGAGATAGGCAAAGAGTTCGGGGTTACTGAAGAGGCCGCAGAGAAAGCTACGCAACGCGCGCGTACAAGGGCACAGATCGCACTGAAAGGGAAGCTATGAAAGTCGAAACAACCTTCGAGGTCGACCGTGTTGGGGCCTCGCTGGAATTGATATACCGGATTACCGAATGCGGCGCCAGGATCGTGATCGGACCGAAGCGGCGGATATGGGCGATCGACTCCATAGAACTCAAAGACGGGGGCGGGCAGTTCACGTCAACGATCAAGCTCGCGCGGATGCCCGCTCCGGTTAAGGAAAAACTGATGGAGGGAGTCGATCGGAACGATATGCAGATCTCCATCCTGATCAACGGGATGAGGCTCAACACGTGGGCTCATGTCGACCCTCTGACGGATGCCTGGAGAATTACGACGATGGGCGATATGGTCTGCGATCGCAAGTACATTGGGCCCAGCAAAATCGTCTACGCAATGACAGGGCGCGACTACCGGACCGATCGCGAAGAGGCGAAGAAGGCAGCAATGCTGTGAGCGCAATTCGTGCTCAAAAAATAGTTCAACTATTTTCTGGTAAGGGTGTCCACTTTTGGACCTACTTCGCGAATTGGTACTAATGAGAATGAAAGACTGGGACTCTGTTTCGGTCTGGGCTGATTTACCGGGCGGCTTCGGCCGCCCTTCTTCTTTGGTGGAATTCACGCTCAGAAAAAATAGTTGAACTTTTTACATACGATCTCTGGAAAAACGGTGAGCATGTAAGCGAAGCCAAAGATCGTCATCCCGGTCTTCAATCCGGGCGGCGAAGCCGACGTGAAGCGTTAGCGAAACAGTACGGAATTGTGACGCGGTAGCGAAGCGGACGCCAAAACAATTCCGAAGGGCCCCCGAGGGGGCGATGGAGGGGGGTGCGAGCGAAGCGAGCATTCCGAGATCTCCAAACTCTGGGAGACATGGTGTCGCCTACGGCGACAGTCCCCCCGCCAACGGGTCCCCAGGGACCCCCTGCGACTAAGCGCTTTGGTCTCCGCTTCGCTACGACGTCGCGCCGTCGCCTGATTGTCTTCGACAATTACCGGATGAGATCTCATCCGGGTCTACAGGAATCCCGGACAGGTCCTCTCCGGGATGATGAAGGTTAGGGATTGCCGACCTCATCCCGGTCTTCCGCAATCCCGGTTCCCGGAGTCCTGGCCGGCATGATGAACTTCACCCCGGTCCTCAATCATCCGGCCAGATCTCCGGATGATTGTGACGGCTCGCCAGGATGCCGATTCCGGGCACCAGGATGCCCCAGGACGGGCCTGGCGCCCCGCGGCCTCTACCGAGGCCTCAGGCCCACTGGCTCATCCCGACGGGCCGGCTAGAATGGCGCAGCCACTCCGTTACCTGGATCGAAACACGGCGTCAGCGGGGCTATGGAGCACGTGTTGGGCTTGGGCGTCCGCCTGGGCGATCAGGACGTAGCGGTTGGTCATGTGGAGTGTGGTGTGACCCAGGATCTCTTTGAGGGCGAAGACGTGCCCACCATTGCGCAGGAACATGACAGCCATGGAATGTCGAAACGTATGGGGGCTGCACCGGACCCCCTGCACCCTGGCTTTGCGGCCGAGCCGCTCGACCAGCTGTCCGAGTCCGGACGTGGTCATCCGTCCGCCCCGCTCGCTCATGATCAACGGTTCATCCATGTCGGCGGTACGCTTTCGCAGGTAACGCGTGATTGCCCGTGCCGCGGAGAGGCCTATGTAGACGGCTCGCCCTTTGTCGCCTTTGCCTCGGGCGATCCATAGTTTGTGGCCGGCCAGGTCCACGTCCGCGATCCGCATGGCGCAGAGTTCGGCCGCCCTCATGCCGGTGTCGATCAGGACAGCCACCACCGCCTCATCCCGGGCAGGGTTGTCCGAGAGTTTTGCGGCCTGGGCGAGGGCACGGATCTGCGCCTGTGAGAACGGCACAATCTGATCTACCGTTTTTTTCGGCGCCTTGATCCCATCCATCAGGTAGCCGTCGGTATGGCCCTCGGAGGACATCCAGCGGCACCACGATCGCAGGGTGGTCCAGTAGGTCCAGATCGTAGAGGGTCGGCTGTCACGCCCCGCTTTATGACTTGCCTGTCCCCATCGTCCGCCCGGTCTGGCGTCGTGGAGGTAGACCAGGAACGCCTTCACGGCGTCGGAGTCCAGGACGTCATGGTGGTACTCACGCATCCAGTAATCGAGTTGGGCAAGGGTGCGTCGACGGCTATCGATTGTCCTGTCCGACAACTGCCGGTAGCTGCACTCGACGATCCATGCGTCGCCCATCCGGCGTGCATCGGCCCAAAAAAGAGACGGTCGTTGCGAGCGTGCCCTTTGGGGAAAAAGAGACGGTTGTTGCGATTTTCCGGACATAAAAATACCCCCTGATCTGAGTGATATAAGACTCGATCAGAGGGAGTTTTAAGCACAAAATCTAACGGCCTTGCGCGGCCCTGGTGGGCGAAGTAGGACTCGAACCTACGACCGTCTCGGTGTAAACGAGATGCTCTTCCAGCTGAGCTATCCGCCCCAACCCTCTACGGCATTATACCACGCGGAATCGGCCGCCTCCAAGAGGCAGGGAGTGGGGGAGGCGGGTACGGGGATGGGGTTGGAAGGAAGCGGGCGGATCGCCATTCTGTATGCAGTGAAGAATCTCAGTGTAACGTTGAGATTCTTCACTGCGCTCAGCATGACGGGATTGCACACAATCAACCTACCCCCAACATCTTCCTACGCCGACGGCGCCGACTGCACGCGGACCTTGATGTTGGCTTCGGTCTTCAGGTTCACCTTCTGCGCGGAGTTGGCCGGATTCTGCGCTTCCACGTTGACGGTAAGCCTCAGCGTGTCGCGCTCGTCCGCTACCAGGCCGCTGGCGAGATCCATCGTCGCCAGGCCGCCGCCTTCCATCTTCCCGCTTACGGTGACGCCCGGCTCGGGGGACGGGTTCTGAATCGGTTCGCAGATGATCCTCAGCACGCGCGCCACAGGCGTTGCGTCCATCAGGTCCAGCGCCACCAGTTTGTTGTTCACGGTCATTTTGGGCTGCGTGTTGTCGACGGGGGACTCGACCTTGTCTTTCCACGTTTCGCCGACGGCCACGGGCTGGCTGGGAAGCGCGGCCTCCTTGTCGAAGACTGTGTTGAGAAAATCCTCGCCGGTCATCGGTGCGGGAACGCCGTCCTTGAGTTTCGGGGCGCCTGAGACATCGCGAAAACGACCGTCTCGGGTGAGGGTCGCCTTCACGTCGGCGTCGGCGCCGTCCGGGGCAGGGGTGTCGGCGCCGTTCACGGAAAGCGCCTGCTTGACGGTGTGAATCTTGACGGCGTACGAGCCATCCGGGTTTACCGCGTCCACCACCATCTCAAAAGTGCCGCTGGATTTCGTCGTCGTTTTCTTCGGCTCAAGACTCTGTATGGTTGTTGTGAGGATGGTGTCGCTCACGATTTTGAACGTCCGCGTCTGCCCGGCCTTGAGGCTGATGTCGAGGCGAACGGGTCCGGTGGGAACGTCTTGCGCGAGCGCTGCACCGGCGCACACTGCGAAAGCGGTGGCTGCCCAGTAACCAATTGATTTCATACCGGTATTCCTCACAAACGGTTGGGCGCCGGCGCACCGGCCGCCCCGGAGACTATTTCCTTGCGCCTTTTGCGGGCGCCTTTTTGACGGGGGGCTTAGCCGGTGTCTTCACGACTACCGCCTTACGCTCCAGCACGACGGACTCGATGTGCGACGTCATCACCATGTCCATGGAAATGTTCATCTTATCACCGTTGCCGGACGGGTTCTGCCCGGTGACCGTGAGTGTCATGTGCTGGGTAGAGAGGTCGTCGAGCGGCGCGCCGGAGTTGACCGAGACCTGTGAGAGGCCGGAGCCCTTGATCGTCCCGGCGATGTTCATCGGCATCGGCTGGGTCATCGTCATGTTCAGCGGGCCGGAACTGTCGTGCTGAATGCGGACGATCTGATCGCCGTTCTGATGATCGATGCCCAGGACCTTGCTGTCAACGGTAATCGAGGACTTGCCGGTGGCGTCGAAGGGCAGGGGGACGACGGTGGACCAGGTGTCGCCGACTATCACGGCCTTTTCCGGCAGGTTCATCAGGTTGCCAAGGACATTGCTCATGCTCTGCCCGGGAGACATCCCCATGCCCAGTCCGGAGGATTTCGGCTGATCGTCCGTCGGCTTGAAGGCGCCGGTCTTGCTGAGGATGCCCTTAATGGTCATGCCGTCCGTGCCGCTGGGCAGGTTCATCGGGGCGCCGTTCATCGTCGTCTTCATCCCGCCGATCTTGTACCGCGCGGCCCACGTGCCGTCGTCGTTCTGCTTGTCGACGATGAGTTTGGCGTAGGCGGTGACGCCGATGTTCAGTGGCATATTCTGCCCGGAACCGGGGAGAGTCATTGTCCCCTTCTGGTCCACGCTGATCTTGTACGCGCGGATCTGGCCGGGCGCCAATTTGAGCTCAATCTTGACCGGTGCAGGCGCGGCGGGAGTGGCGTTTTGTGCCTGGGCGATGCCGGAACAGGCCAGGATGCCCACGGACAGTAAAGCGCGCAGTTTCATTCTCGTCTCCTTGATATGTATAGCGGACGGGTTGCCGGGCGAAACGCCCGCACATGGATTGTACGCCTCAGGTGGCGGCGGGTTTCAACAAGTCCTGGCGGCACGCTTCGGCGGTGTCACCCCGTATGGCCGAACCCGCCGTCTCCGCGCGCGGTCTCCGGCAGAGCGTCGCGTTCATCCCACGCCGCGTGGGTCACCGGGGCGACGACCATCTGCGCGATGCGGTCTCCGCGCCGGACGGTGAACGGTTCGGTTCCCAGGTTCGCGAGTATGACGCCGACGGCGCCGCGATAATCCGAATCGATGGTGCCGGGGCTGTTCAGGCAGGTGACCCCGTGTTTCAACGCCAGTCCGCTGCGCGGCCGCACCTGTGCTTCATACCCTTCCGGCAACGCTATCCGGATGCCCGCCGGTATGAGCGCGCGCCCGCCGGGCGTGAGCGTGATTTCGGTCTCGCACGCGGCCAGCAGATCCATCCCCGCGGCGCCGGCCGTCGCGTACGACGGCAGCGAAAGCCCGGCGCCTTCCGGCGTGCGCGAAATTGGTATCGATATCCCGGGAGTCGTCATCACGAGGCTTTTCGCAGGATGCCGTGCCGCAGAGCCAGGCCGACCGCACCCATGACGCCCACGCGATCGCCGAGTTTGGCGGGCTCGATGGTGAACGTTCCTTTGTAGTCGGGCATCAGGCGGGCATCCACCGAGCATTGCGTCGGTTCGAAAAGAAGATGGCCCACCTTTGTGATGCCGCCGCCCAGCACAACCACGCCGGGGTTGAAACTCTGGACTACATTCACGATGCCGATGCCGAGATAGTCCCCTGTCTCGTTCCAGATCCGTTTGGCGAGAGGGTCGCCCGCGTTTGCGGCAGCGGCCAGTTCGCGTGTCGTCAGCGGCGAACCCTCGGGCACGTATGTCATGATCGAGGATTTTTCGCCCGCTTCCATGCATTCAACGGCGCGACGGACGATGTTCTTCCCGTTGGCGTAGGCTTCCAGGTGGCCATAGCAGCCGCAACCGCAGAGCGCGCCGTTGAACGGCACGATTATCTGGTGCCCGAACTCGGCGGCGTTCCCGTCCTTGCCGTGCAGGATCCGGCCATCCTGGACGAAGCCGCCCCCGATACCGGTGCTGATGGTGAAGTAGACGACGAACCGATGACCGACGCCGGCGCCAAAGAGCGCCTCGCCCAGGCAGGCGGCGTTGGCGTCGTTCTCAAGCACAGTCTGGCAGCCGAACTCATCGTGCAGTTGGGCGATGAGAGGATAGTTCTCCCAGCCTGGCATGTTGGGGGTCGAAAGGATGACGCCGCGGCTCTGGCTCAGCGGGCCGGGCGACGCAACCCCCAGAAAAGCCAGGCTGTCCGGGCCGCCCCCGGCCTCCGCAAGCGTCGCCTTGACCATCGCGATAATGTCCGCGACAACCGCGTTCGGGCCACGCTTCACGTCCGACGGCTGCCGGCGCTCCGCGAGGATATTGCCGTCGAGATCCGTCACGCCGACGGCGAGTTTCGTCCCGCCGATATCGACGCCGGCGATGAGGGTGTTGGAGTCGGTCACTTGTTCTTCGTGTCCTTCAGGGCCTTCTGCGCCTTTTCCCAGTCGGCGTTGAACTTGGAGATGCCGATGTCTGTCAGCGGGTGATGGAACATCTGCTCGAAGATCTTGAAGGGGATAGTGCTGATGTCCGCCGCGACTTCGGCTGCCTGGGTGACGTGCAAGGCGCTGCGAATGCTGGCGGCGAGTACCTGGCTCTCGAATCCATAGTTGGCGAAAATCTCAACGCACTGGCGAACCGTGTCCATTCCCGAGCCGCCGAGGTCGTCAACGCGGCCCAGGAACACGCTCACAAACGTGGCGCCGTTCTTCGCGGCGAGGATGGCCTGGTTGGCGCTGAAGACGAGGGTGACGTTTGTCTTGATGCCTTCCTGGCTGACGACCTTCAGGCATTTCATGCCTTCCTTGGTCATCGGGATTTTAACGTGGACATTTGGGTGCCATTTCGCGATTTCGCGGGCTTCCTTAATCATGTCCTCGGCGAGTGGCTGCACTGTTTCGGCGCTCACAGGGCCATCGACGATGTCGCAGATCCGAAGGATGTGGGTCTTCAGGTCCACGCCCTCTTTCGCGACAAGGCTGGGGTTCGTGGTGACGCCGTCCAGAACGCCCCAGCTGTTGGCTTCCACAATTTCGGCCATATTGGCCGTGTCGACAAAGAGCTTCATATCCTAACCTCCATGGTTCGATGCCCGGTTCAGACTGAGTACAAACCCATTCTAGACGACGCGCGAAGGCACGCGATTGTGAAACCGCGAAAATGGGAGGACATTCCCATCGAAATGAGCCGCGTGTCGTGGTATCCTGAACGTACCGGGGCACGAGCCGGAAAGGCGGGGAACGATACATGACTGGCTCCACGTTATGCCCGCCATTGCGCCCGCGCTCGGCCAACGGACTGGTGAATGATGACTGCTTGATGAGAAGAGAGGAGAGTTGGGGGGCCGCCATTACCCCGTCGTGCAGACTATGCTGATCAGATTGTTCGCGCTTGCGGCCCTGCTGCCGCTCATCGCCGCCACCGTTGCGGCGACCCCGTCGAGGCCCTTTGCCGCTGTTCCATTTTCGGCCGGCCGCTGGTGGGAAAAAGCCCCGTCCGTGCCCCTCACCCTGGCAGATGGTTCAACGCTGGGGAGCCTGTCAATTGCCTGGGATGCCGAATCCGTTTACGCGCACCTCACCGGCGCGGCTCAGGAAGGCACCCTGAGCCTCCAGTTCACCGGCGCAACCCGCAAGATGGCGCTGAAGGACGGCGTTGTGGACTTCACCCGCACATGGAAGTCTCTCGGTTTGCCTCCGGGTGAGCGGAATGCACTGGTCCCGCTCAATATCGGATTCGCCCGAAAGGGCGGGCCTGAAACGTGGATTCCGAAGGATCCTCTCGGCTTGAACACACTCACCTGGGGCGTGGTGGTGCTGGACTCCTCCGCCGCCCCGACGGACTGCGCACCGACACTCACACGCCCATTCCGGTTCCGCTTCGACCCGACCGGGGGCCATCCCGCGCTCATCTTCGAGCCGGAGCCGATCGCCGGCCTGTGCCTTCCGGTTGATGTCACGTTCACGTCGGTCGGGGCCAGCGACACGATCGTCCGCCATTTGCGCACCGCAGGCGGGCCGGCGCGTTTCGAGGTGGAGGCGCTGCCCGGGAACCGCGCAGGCAGCGTGACGCTGCGGCCGGTGGGTTACTCAGACCCCGGCAGCGTGGCGGAGTATCGCAGTCTTGCGGTGGGCACCAAACTGGAGACGTATCGCGGCGCGCCCGGTTGGGAAGAACCGAAAGACTGGGCGGCGCACTGGGAGAAGGCCAGGGAGGAACTGGCCGCCGTGCCTGCGAATCCCCGGATCACCGAGGTCGAGGGCCGCGCAACCCGGACCGGGAAGCTGTACAAGGTCGTACTGGATTCCATCGACGGCGTTTCGTTCGCCTGCTGGTATTTCGTCCCGAAGGATGTGGACGTCCTGGGCGGTAAATCGCCCAGACGCTACCCCGCCATCCAGGTGATGCCCGGTTACGGGGCCGAGGAACCGCCGCTCGACCGGACAGCCGACGGCTTTATCGTTCTGAGCGTGAATCCGCGCGGACACGGCCCCTCCAACGCGTTCTGGAAGCTGCCAGACGACCATCTGTCATGGAATATCACGGAGCCCGACAAGTACTACTATCGCGGCGCGTATATGGACTGCCTCCGCGCCATCCAGTGGCTGATGACGCGGCCGGAGGTGAATGCTCAGTCGGTTGGCGTCGAGGGGAGCAGCCAGGGCGGCGCATTTGCTTTGGCCACCGCGGCCATGGAACCGCGAGTGGCTGTCTGCTCCGCAAACGTCCCGTTCCTCTGCGATTGGCCGGACTCCGTCCGCCTGACCACCCGGGGAGGCTTTTCCGGCTTGCGTTCGCGGTTCGAGTCGCAGACTGAAGAGGGCGCGGCCATCCGCAAGACCATCGGCTACATCGATGCGGCCTTCATGGCGGGACACATAAAATGTCCGACGCTCATCAGCGCCGGAGAAATGGACCGCACCTGTCCCCCGCAGGGCGGCGCCGCCGCGTATAATCGCCTGCCAAAGGGCACACAGAAGCAACTGCTCATCGTACCCCTTCGCGACCATGAAGTGATGCCGGAATGGCGCGCCGCGACTTCGAAGTGGTACGCACGTTGGCTGAAGAAACCGGTGGAAGCGCTGACAACCCCGTAGGAGGAGTTCCGAGTTCCGGGCTCCGAGTTCCGCGACCCGGAACCCGGAACCCGGAACCCGGAACTCGGAACCCGGAACCCGGAACCCGGAACTCGGAACTGGATACTATGAACCCTGCAGGGCGCCGTAGGAGACCGGGTAACCTTCCCGGGTTATCTTGACTCCCATATCACGCTCAACAGCCAGAACCTCTTGCATCAGCGGGCTCTCCCGGTAGGCCTGGCAGGCCTGCTGGTTTTCCCATACGATGATCGTCACGTCGTCACCCTTCTCCGGACGCACATAGTGCACGATTGCCAGGACACCTGGAAAAGCCTTCACGCGTGGGAGGATGCGTTGCAGTGAGCCCTCGACCTTCGCTGCTTCCGCGGGATTCACCTCGCCGGATGTAACTGTGACGTACATACCGTCCACCTCCTTGAACGGCGTGTACCCACGGATTCGCGAGTGGTAAACCGGTGCGGGATCCGTTCAAAGAACCGGACGGGCGGAAAGTCAGGTTGGAACCCGAAACCCGGAACCCGACCCTGACGCTACGCCAGTGACGCCAGGATGTCGCCGATGTCCTGGCGCACGCACGTGAAGATGGGGGTGTCCCGCAACGTGAAGAGGCTGCTTTCCGTCTCGCGCAGGGCCATCACCAGATCGAGGAAATCACCGGGTTCGTTCGTCTCGAATGCGACCACGAACTCCTGGTCGTCGAGCCCGAACGAATACGTGGTGTTCAGTTTCACGGACGGAAAGCGGTGCCCAACCGCGATGTGCACGTCCATCGCTTTCTGGCGCTCTTCCTTGCTCAGCAGATACCACGGCCGCGTTTTGAGGAACGGGTAGATGAACAGGTATTTTCGCGTTCCCGGGTTGAGCGACAGCCGGCGTCCCTCCTGGCCCGGGTGCTCGTGCTTGTCCACGTAAACGCTATGCTTGGTCTGGCTGAGGAAAGCATACGGCGAGGTGAGGTAACCCGCGAGCATCGTGTGGTTCAGCCTTGCCGTGTGAGCCTGCAAAGCGTCCGTGTCGTAAGCGATGCGCCACATCATGAAGTCGACTTCGGCGCGCAGGCCGACGAGGCTGTATGTGAACAGCATCTTGTCGTCGCCGCCGGTACCCATCGCATCCGCGTATTCACGGAGCGCCTCGTCTTTATCGGCCCTGGGAAGGCGCCGGAACGCGGGATCGAGGCGGTGGAACGAGAAGTGTACATACTGTCGCTTGTTCTGTTGAAGGTCCATTGGGTTGTCCGGGTGAGGAAATCGATTGCCGGCACGGCTGACGCAGGAGTCAGCCGCCTGTCTTTGCTACCTCCCGGAACACAACGGAGGAGGTGCCGGTTCCAGTAGCCACCGGCACGGCCACCCGCGTCCCGACACCGCGTTCAGGCGGACTTGCGGCGTCGGATCAGGGCAAGAAGCGGCAGGGCGCCGACGGCCAGCAAAGCCACGGAGCGGGGTTCGGGAATAGACTGGCTGGAACCGCTCCGCCACCAGAAGGGCACGAACAGGCGATGGCTGCTCACGGCGCTGACAGGGACATCCGCGAACGCCGTTGACAGCGGAAGCTCGTACGGCGCTTCAGACAGGAATCCGGACTCTGTTTCATACGGAATTACGAGGCCCGCGTAACGCCGCCTCGACTCGGAACTCGGCTTGACCTTCGCCACGCGGTAAGGCTTGGGCACGAATTTGAGGTGCGAGAGGAACGGGTTGCCGCACCGGGAGTGCAGCACCGGTGTGCCATCGCGAAGCGCGATCACGCGCTGGCCCTTGCGCATCGTCTTGAGTTTGGCGTATTTCCGGCCGTCCTTGCCGGCCATCCAGACGGTATACGGGCGCGTGGCGGGGATCACCGCTTCCACGAGGCCGGTGCGGAAGTAGGTCATCAGGTCCTGGCGAGACATGTGGAAGTGGTTGGCGTAACGGTCCTGTAGCTTTGGGCTCCCCTCCAATTGCTTCATCACACCCTGGACCGTGCCCGGCTGTTTCGGCAGGAAGGAGTAGGGCGGCGATGGCAGCGCCTTGGCCGGTCGCGCGCCCACGACAGTCTTAGCGGAAGCTGGAGACGCTGCGCACGAGGCTATCAGCGCGAAGGATATCAGTGCGCGATTCATGGTTTGCCTTCCTTGAGTTCTCCAACAGCGCCGGGACCGATTGCGGCGCCCGGCGTCTCAAACGGCACGGTCTCGGTGGATACGCTCGCGGCCGAAGGCACCTCCAGCGCAACCCTTCGCGCGGCCCCGATGCGGCCTTCCTTGTCCGTGCCCCACACCACTAACGTGATCGCGCCGGGGAGTAGGCCGGGAATACCCGGGGCGTTGCGGCGAAGTTTGATGCGGGTTGCGGTCGGAAGAATATCGGACTTGTGTATCTGGTTCCCGCCGCGGTAAAGCGCGTAGATGAAACCTTCCGCCGGGCCGGGTCCGCTGACGGCGAATATCACCGGGTCGGCGATCCGAACCGGGCTTCCCTTCGCGAGCGCGGCCTTGCCGGCGGGATCGTCGCACGAGAGCGAGACGGAGGGACCGCCCTGGGCCGGCGGCAATGTCAGGACCGCGGGGTCCGGCGTGCTGGCAAGCGGCTCGACAATGGGGGCCTGAGGTGAGGCGCCCGGTGCGTGCGGATCGATGAAAAGCGTTACCGTTGCCGTCGCTGTGTGCGGGTTGCCGCCCTGCGTCTTGGCCCAGGCTTCCACGAAATGGTAGCCATCTTTGAGCGTGCCGGTGTCCAGTTGGGCGCTCCACGGCGCTGTCGTGCGCCGGCTGATTTCCTCATTGTCAACGCGAACACGGGACTCGGCGAGGTCGGCTCCGCCGAGGCACACGAAAACATTGAGAAGGACCTTGTCGCCCTTGTAGATGGGAAGGTCCGAACGCCAATAGGAAAAACCTAGTCCCGTGCGGTACGTTCGCAGTTCGCCCGATGGGGTTCGCACCTCGGGCACAACCGCAACGCCGGGAACGTAATCTTCCGAATGCGCGGTGCCGGCAGAACACAGCAGTGCCGCCACGGCGGGCACCACTCGAAGGGCGCGCGGGGACACGCGGCAGTTCAGCATCTTCACTACGCGGCCAGGTCGCGTACGTAGCATAATTCCACCTCCCTGGCACCGGCCAGGTTCAACTGGAGCAGAGCAAACACATCAAGGCCCATTCTTGATGTATGCCTGCTACCTCTCATTGTACAAGATTCGTGCCATCCGCCTCACAGCCGCTCAGTTCGTGCGGTAGGGCACACGACTTTGACCAGGTCTTTGCGACCCGACGGGGCGGCGGCAGGTGTATTGGCACGAAATACATAAATCCATGTGTACTAATTGTCGGATTCCGGGAGATCGAAACATATGTATGGATCAGAGCTCTTGCTTTGGCCCACGCAGAACCCTGCCGGCAGGCGTCAACTTGGTCATTGACTGCGGCGGTGCGCGCGTTGTTCTATCTGGGGGCGACGGGCCGAGGAGGCAAGGTTGCGAGTGGGAACGGGGAACGTGCCGACCCGGCGGCGCGCGGGCGAATTCGCTGCGAAGGAGAGTGCAAAGTGCCCCTTCGGACACTCATCATTCATCACTCCGCATTCATCACTTCGGAGGTCAGGCGTCGTTTAGCCGCAGCACGCTCATGAAGGCTTCCTGGGGGATGCTTACGCTTCCAATGCTCTTCATGCGCTTCTTGCCTTCCTTTTGCTTCTCTAGCAGCTTGCGCTTGCGCGTGATGTCGCCGCCGTAGCATTTGGCGATCACGTTCTTGCGCATCGCGGAGATCTGGGCGCTGGCGATGACCTTCGCGCCGATGGAGGCCTGAATCTTGATGTCGATCATCTGGCGCGGCAGGATTTTCCGCAGTTTCTCGGTCATCAGTTTGCCGCGCGCGTAGGCGTTGTCGCGATGGGTTATGAAGGAAAGTGCGTCCACGATCTCGCCGTTCAGAAGGATGTCCAGTTTCACGAGGTGCGACTCGATGTAGCCGCTGAACTCGTAGTCGAAACTGGCGTAGCCGCGCGTTCGGGACTTCAACTGGTCGAAGAAATCCATGAGGATTTCACTCAGCGGAAGATCGTAGGTCAGGATCACGCGGGTGGTGCCGCTGTACTCCATGTTCTTGAACGCGCCGCGCCGGCCCTTGCAGAGTTCCATCACGGTGCCCACGTAGTCGGACGGCACGATGATGGTGGCGGCCACGAATGGCTCCTCCATCAGTTGGATCTTCTGCGGCGGCGGCATGAGGGCGGGATTGTCGACCATCAGCACGGCCCCGTCGGTCTGCGTGATTCGGAACAGGACGCTGGGAGCAGTGGCGATGAGCTCCAGGTTGAACTCGCGCTCCAGGCGCTCCTGTACGATCTCCATGTGAAGCAATCCGAGGAAGCCGCAGCGGAATCCGAAGCCCAGCGCGGCGCTGGTTTCGGCCTCCCAGGAGAGGGCGGCGTCGTTCAATTGCAGGCGGCCGAGTGCGTCGCGCAAGTCCGGATACTGGTCGCCCTCGATGGGATAGAGGCCGCAGTAAACCATCGGCTTGGCCTTTCGGTAGCCGTGCAGGGCCGTGTGCGCTCCGCGCTCGGCTGTAGTGATGGTGTCGCCGACGGGGGCGTCCGCCACGTCCTTCAGCGCGCCGTGCAGGAAGCCGACCTCGCCGGTGCTGAGGCCGTCCACGTCGGCCATTTGCGGGCGGAACACGCCGACGCCGTTCACCTCGAAGACCTTGGTCGTGGACATCATCTTGATCTTCATGCCAGCCTTCAGCGCGCCGTCGATCACGCGGACGTAGGCGACGACGCCGAGGTAGGGATCGTAGTGGCTGTCGAAGATGAGTGCCCGCAGCGGCGCCATCGGCTCGCCCTTTGGCGGCGGCACGCGGTGCACGATCGCCTCCAGAATCTCGGCGACGCCGGTGCCTTCCTTGGCGCTGCAGAGGATGGCTTCCTCGCCCGGGATGGCCAGCAGGTCCTCGATTTCCTCTACCACGCGCTCGGGGTCTGCCGCGGGGAGGTCGATCTTGTTGATGACCGGGATGATGGTGAGGTTGTGCCCCATCGCGAGGTTGACGTTGGCCAGCGTCTGCGCCTCAACGCCCTGGGCTGCATCGACCACAAGGATCGCGCCTTCACAGGCAGCCAGGCTGCGGCTGACCTCGTAGGAAAAATCGACGTGGCCCGGCGTATCGATGAGGTTTAGGGTGTATTCCTGACCATCCTTAGAGCGGTACGGCACGCGTACGGCAGCCATCTTGATGGTGATGCCACGCTCGCGCTCGAGGTCCATGCTGTCGAGTATCTGCGCCTGCATGTCGCGCCCGCTGATGGCGCCGGTCTGTTCAAGGATGCGGTCGGCCAGAGTCGATTTGCCGTGGTCGATATGGGCTATGATGCAGAAGTTGCGAATATGTGATTGTGATTGATCCATAAATCCCCAAAAAAGCCGCCCGAACGGACGGCTGAGTTCCCCTCTATTCTACCAGATTGGCGGACTGTCTGGAAACGTTGTAATGATTTGGATTGACAGGGCACTCATCCAACGCGGAGGAACGCGGAGGAACGCGGAGGAACGCAGAGGTTTCGCGGAGGGAATGCTATTGGCCCGGATGGCGTTCCGCGTAGCACAATAGGGGCAGAAACGTCCGCTTGATCCCATCACTGTCAAAGAGGTACGAAACGATGCGACTTTACCTGGCTGCCACCTTGTTCGCGCTGAGTGTGTTCGGCGCCCGCGCGGAAATCGTATTCGTAAACCCTAAGGCGACCGGCACGCCTCACGACGGTAGATCGTGGGGTACGGCGTTTCTTACCATTCCCCAGAATTACACGCCCGGCACCGAGGTCTGGGTGGCCGCAGGCGTGTACTCCGGCCGGTATACGTTTGGCGCAGGGATGTCGTATTACGGAGGCTTTGCCGGCACGGAGACTTCGCGTGACCAGCGGGACTGGGTCCGCAATAAGACCGTTCTGGACGCCGCTGGAACGCCGTCCTGCTTCTCGACCAGCAAGGGTTCAGGACGCGATACTGCCGTTGACGGGTTCACCATCAGGCACGTTGTGAACCACAGTGCCTCTCCTCTCGGCGCCGTGGTCTGCTATGGCGCGACAGTCCTGCGCCATCTCACTATCAGCGGTCTGGATATGTGGCCGGGTGCATCGGTGATATACGTGATGAAGGGCGCCAACCCGCTCATTCAGGACTGCGTTATCACTTCGAATCCCACGGACGCCATCTGGTGCGCGGACGGTTCAGCGTCGGAGATCCGGGGCTGCCTCCTTCGCGACAACGACGGGATCGGAATCTACGCGGGCAACGGCGACCTGGTTGCCGTGGGCAACTTGATCTCCGGCGGCACGTACGGTACCGGCATCGAGGCGTATGTTGGCACGGTTGCCATCGAAGGCAATGTCGTGCAGGGCAACGCGGACCGGGGCGTTGTAGTGTACGACTGCACCGGCCACGTGACCAGCAATCGGATCATAGGCAACGCCGGTTCGGGTGTTTCGGTCAGTGGGGATAGCATGCTAGTCGCCAACAACCTGATCGCGGACAACCGGTCGCCGTGGAGCTACACCGGAGGTATCTTCTGCGGAGGCGGCTCGCCGCAGATCGTGAACAACACGATTGTGGGCAACGGTGGTCCCGTCGGGGCTGGCGGAATCTACGTTGTTGACGAGAATCGCAGCCTTACTTCGAAGCCGTTCGTGGCCAACAATCTCGTCGCGTTCAATGATGCAGGGGTGGTGAACGGTTACTACCCGGCGTCGCCTGTCCTCAGCCACAACTGCGTGTTCGGAAACGGTGCCGATTACGTGGACCTGGCCGATGCGACGGGCAAGGATGGGAATATCAAGGCTGATCCGCGACTCGCCCTGCCGGATTTCGGCAACTTCCATATCCAGCCGGACTCGCCGTGCCGCGGCGCGGGCGACGTGGGATCGGCTCCAGGCTGGCCGGATATTGACGGCCAACCGCGCGTCCAAAACGGGGCCGTGGACATCGGCGCCGATGAATCCGGCGGAACGCTCTGGCCCTCAAGCCCGATCGTCGTACGCGTCAAGCTGGGCGGCAATGATGCCAACGACGGCTCCTCATGGTCGCTCGCCAAGCGCACCGTTCAGGGCGGCATCGACGCGCTTGCCACCGCAGGCGGCGGACAGGTATTCGTTGACGGCGGCGTGTATTCCGAGCGGATTCGCTTGGGTCCTTATACCCGATTGCGATCCGCCGTCAACCGTTTTGGGGGCCTCTTGCCGCACCCGATCATTGACGCCGGAGGCCTCGGCGCAGCACTCACGATTTCCGCCGGAGGCGCCCGCACGATGGTAGACGGGTTCGAGTTCCGTAACGGAAGCGCCGTCAACGGCGGCGGCATATCTATCGGGGCGGGGTCGTCCGCCGAGATTCGCGACGTCAACATCACGAATTGCGCGGCGAGCTCATCAGATCCCGACGTCTACAGCCACGGCGGCGGCATCAGCGCAAACTCATCCACGCTCACGCTGAAGGACTGCGCCATCTCAAACTGCCAGGCCCGCATTGGCGGCGGGCTTTATGCTCGGTTGTCCAGCGTTTCCGCAAGCCGTTGCGCATTCGTCAACAATGATGCGGTCACCGAGAACGACCAAGTTGGCGGTGGCGGCGGGATCTTTTCCTCAGGAAGTGCGATCCTGGAGCAGTGTACGTTCATCGGCAATACGGCCACGGGCGGGGGAGGAGGCGGGTCCCTGAACTCCCTCACCGGGGGACCGAGTTCTATCAGCCGGTGCACCTTTGCCGACAACTCAGCAGGTGTGTCCGGGGGCGGTATGATCGTCGCGTTCGGCGGCCAGGATGTCAGGGTCGCTGATTCGCTGTTCGCGCGGAACAAGGCGGGAAAAACGGGCGGCGGCTTGTACCTGCCGTTTGGGATTGGACGCGTTGTCGGCAACACGTTCACCGGCAACCAGGCTTCGTTCGGCGGAGGAATGGCTTTGGTAAACGGCCGTCCCGCCATCGAGAACAACATTTTGGCGTTCAACTCTTCGGGCATCGATGGCGGTTCGGAATACGGTTGGTATTCTGATGATACCTACTGGCACGGCAAGTTCAACTGCGTCTTTGGAAACGCGGGAGGCGACTACGCAGGCCCGGGGCACCCGCTGGACGGCAACGGCAACATCCACGTGGATCCGCTGTTCGCCAACGCCGCCACCGGAGACTATCGGCTCCAGTCCGCATCGCCTTGCGTGGATGCTGGTGATCTCGCGGTAGCGCTGCCCGGTGAAACCGACCTGGACGGCTCGCCCCGGGTCAGGGGACGGAGCGTGGACATCGGGGCATTGGAATCGCCCTACACGACGCCAACTTTACGGTGGCCGGACGCCTGGCGCGCCCTCGGGATCGCAGCGGGCCTGGCGGCAGCCAACCTTACCGATTCCTCCATCGATATCGACCGGTCTGGCCGCGTGGATTTGCGCGATGTGGTCGCGATCGTCCGAATACTGACTCGGTAGACTAGACTGAGGCCTATGATCTACCTCATTACGGACAACATCCTGTTCTCCAGCAAGATAATGGCGAACCTCAACGCTAACGCCCTCGAGGTCATGTCTTTCGCCGCCCCAGCTCCGCTACGCGCTGCCATCGCAGAGAAGCAGCCTGTCTGCGTGCTTGTGAACCTCAACGCCCGAACCTATGACGCCATCGAACTCGTCAAGGAGTTGAAGGCGGCCGGACACACGGTCGTGGCCTTCTGCGGCCATTCGGATACAACGACCCGCGAGGCAGGCGTCGCCGCCGGCGCGGATAAGGTGATCGCCAACAGCGCCATCACGATGAATGCCGCCGGCGCCCTCAAAGATGCCGGCGTGCTGAGCTGAGGGAAAACGGGGGAGGCGCGACACCCAGGTCGCGCCTCCCCCTGCCGGTACCACGCGTCAGCGTTTCGCTTCGCGCCGGCTATTCGGCGCCGCGTAGCCGCTGTACATGGTCGGCCTCGCCTGGGGCAGGGCCGCGCGAAGTCTGGACACCCATTCGTGAGCGAGTGCCTTCGTGGTGGTTTTATCCGCCGCAGCGTCATTGCTTGTGACGTCGATCAGCAGGCTGTTCCCCACGTAAATGGCATGACCACTCGCTTGTTCGCGCACCCGGATATTGTCCGGCGTCAGCCGTTCATATCCCAGGATATAAGCGAGGCGGTCATTCATCAAGTCCACGCGCTTCGTGGCGGACAGATCCGCGGCCGGCGCGCGCACGATGAAGCAAAGACTGTTCGCCACCACGCATTTGTTCTGCATGGTGTAATCGCTTGCCGGTTGCGCAACGGCTTTTCCCGCTGCCAAAGTCAGTGCAACCGCTCCCATCAACAGCACCTTCATGGTCACCTCCGGTCAGATGCCTCAAGGTACGCCGCGATGGCGTACCATTTAGAGATACCCCCGGTCGTGAGGAGGGTAATCATGGGGGGCGAAGGGGCGGAGGGGGCGATGGGGAGACGCGGCGAGGGGGAGATTCCGGTGGCGTGGGCGTCTCGCCCGCGAAAGGCTGCTCCTGACATGCGCCGCCCGGTCCGCTGGACCCGCCAGTCGTAACTGGCGACTCTTCAAGGGATTTGCCCTCCGGGCCGTGGAATCCGCCTGCCCGGAGGGCAAATAACTGCTCAGTCGCCCGGATTCATCCAGCGGGTTCCGGCGCGTCCTGTATGCCCTTCTACACGCATCATTCCGAACACCCACGTCACTGCAGTGCATGGTTTTCCGACCGCGCCGCTGCTCGGAGGGACGCCAAACTGGGTGCGCTGCCGCCGGCATGATATAATCTGGTTAGGCAGCGAGTGTCAGCGCCATGCACCACCGATCAGGGACCTGGTAGGCTGGCATGCGGTTTCCAACGGCGCAAAGGGACCGATGATTGCGAGGCTACAAACCGTAGAGAAAGCGGTGGCAGAGTTGACTGCGGCGGAAATCGCGACTTTCCGGCGCTGGCTTGCGGAGTTCGACGCCTCGGTCTGGGACGACCAGATTGAAGCGGACGCATCCGCCGATAAGCTTGATCCTCTTGCAGATGGGGCTCGCGGTGATTATCACGATTGGAGGGCGCGGCAATGATCACGGTCAAGACAAGGGGTATAACCGAGGGGGACGGCACGCTGACGGTTTCCATCCCCACGCACCTGCGCGACACCGTCTTTGATGTCGTCATCACCCTGGACGCGGTTGAGCCCCAATCTCCCGCTGACTACCCGCCAGGGTTCATCGAGGCCACGTTCGGGTGTCTCCCGGAACTCGTCCGTTTGCCACAAGGCGAATCCGACACACGTGAGCCGCTTTCGTGCTGAACTACCTGCTCGACACTAATGCGTGCATCCGGTACCTTTCGGGCAGAAGCGAACTCCTGCGGGACAGACTGCGGGCTACACCTCCCGATCAGATAGCTGTTTGCACGGTGGTAATGGCGGAGCTGTTTGCTGGAGCGGGGAAGAGTAACAACCCGGAGAGCGCGCTAGCCAAGCAGCGATCTTTTTTATCCGCGTTCACGATGCTGGTGTTCGATGAGCGTGCCGCGGAAGCGTACGGGCACATCCGTTCCTATCTCGAACTTAACGGTACGCCAATCGGCCCCTATGATCTTCAGATCGCCGCAATTTCCGCTGCAAACAACCTCACTCTGGTCACGCACAACACGGGTGAGTTCTCCCGCGTACCGGGCCTTAGCATTGAAGACTGGGAAACCTAAGCCGACTTCACCACTACGCGTTAAGCGAGTACCATAGACAACACTTTGTGGTTTATGCTCCTGTGGTTGATTCTCCGGTCCACCCCTCCCGGTTGACCGCTCCCCCCTGCATGCCCTAGCCTGAACGCGGCCCTTCGGGCCCCAGGAGTCCGGCATGCCCGTCGCGGTCTATACAACTAAAGACCTGCGCTCACAGTCACGCTTCGGCTGGCGCGATGCCGCCGTCTTCGTGGCGCTGTTTGCCGTGCTCTACGGCGTGCTGCATGTCATCCACGGCGCGCGAACGCCGTTCATTCCGGGGCGCGAGACGGTCATCGACCTCTCCCCGGCCGCGCTGCCCGGATACGCGTTCCGCTCGCTGGTGCGCATGTTCCTCGCGTTTTTTGCCAGCATCGTCTTCACCCTCGTCTACGGTTACGTCGCCGCGTACAACAAGCGGGCGGAGAAGGTGATGGTCCCGCTGCTGGATATCCTGCAGTCGGTCCCGGTACTGGGCTTCCTGAGCGTAACGGTAACCGGATTCATGGCGCTGTTCCCCAACTCGGCGATGGGCCTCGAATGCGCTAGCGTATTCGCGATCTTCACCGGGCAGGCGTGGAACATGACGTTCTCGTTCTACCACTCGCTGAAGATACTGCCGCGTGAGCTGCGGGAGGCGGCGACCGTCTACCGCCTGACGTGGTGGCAGCGCTTCACGAAGCTGGAAGTGCCGTTCAGCATGATCGGGCTGGTGTGGAACGGGATGATGAGTTTCGGCGGCGGCTGGTTCTTCCTGGCGGCATCGGAAGCGATCACCGTGCTGGGGAAGGACCCGAAGCTTCCGGGCATCGGATCGTACATGGCGGTCGCCATCCAACGCGGCGATAACGGAGCCATCATGTGGGCTATCGGCACGATGGTGCTGGTGGTTATCACGGTGGACCAGTTATTCTGGCGTCCCGTGGTGGCGTGGTCGCAGAAGTTCAAGTTTGAGCAGACGGAATCGGCAAACGAACCTTCCTCCGTGGTCCTTGATGTTCTGCGGAACAGTGCACTCATCGGATGGGCGGAGCGTCGGGTGTTCGCCCCTCTCGCAGGCTGGTTGGATCGCGTGACGCTGAAGGCGGAGCAATCCTCCGGCGCAGGCCCGGCGGGAAAGGCGGCGGCCCGGTTCATCGGGGTCGTGCTGCTGGGCGCGCTCACGTTGGCGGCGGCCTTTTTCGCCGCGAAGGGCGCGCTTTCAATAGGCTCGCACCTGAAGGTCGCGCTGGTGGTTCATGTGTTGGGTTTGGGATTCCTCACGTTGGCGCGCGTGTTGGTGGTCGTCGTGGTTTCCACGCTTATCTGGACGCCGATCGGGGTGCGCATCGGCTTTTCGCCGAAGCTCGCGAAAGTGGCGCAGCCTCTGGTTCAGATCGGCGCGTCATTCCCGGCGAACCTGGTGTTCCCGCTGGTAGTGCTGGCTTTCGTGCGGTTCCACGTGGACCTGAACTGGGGGAGCATCCTGCTCCTGATGCTGGGAACGCAGTGGTATATCCTGTTCAACGTCATCGCGGGCGCGATGAGCGTTCCGGGCGATCTGCGCGAGGCGGCGATGGTTTTCCACCTCAAGGGTTGGACGATGTGGCGAACCCTCATCCTTCCCGCGATTTTCCCTGCGTGGGTTACCGGCGCGCTCACGGCTGCGGGCGGCGCGTGGAACGCGAGTATTGTGGCCGAAGTCGCCGATTGGGGCCACAATCACCTTGTGGCGAAGGGGCTGGGCGCGTTCCTGGCGGAGTCCACGCGGACCGGCGACTGGCCGGCGATCATCGTGAGCATCGCCACGATGTCGGCGTTCGTGGTGGCGCTGAATCGCTGCCTCTGGAAGCCGCTGTACGCCATCGCGGAAGAGCGGTACCGCCTGGGATGATCGATGCGCTTCGCCGGGCCAAGGCGCGATTTCGGAGAAATCAGGTATGCAGACAACACAGGCAAGCACAATTCTGTTGCGTGCGGACAACGTGACGAAGTATTACGGCGATCCGTCCAAGCGGATCGAGGTGCTTCGCAACGTGTGCATGCAGGTGCGCGAGGGCGAAATCGTCGTCATCCTGGGACCGTCCGGTTCCGGCAAATCCACGCTCCTGAGGATGCTGGCGGGGCTGTCCCAGCCGTCGGAAGGCGCCGTCAGGTTCCGCGAGGAGGTCCAGACGGGGCCGAACTCGCAGATCGCCATCGTGTTCCAGACGTTCGCGCTGTTTCCCTGGCTCTCCGTGTACCAGAACGTTGAGGTCGGGCTCCTCAACACGGACCTGTCCGAAACCCGGCGGCGGCGGCGCATCCTGAAGGCGATCGACACCATCGGCCTCGACGGTTTCGAGGACGCCTATCCCAAGGAACTATCGGGCGGCATGCGGCAGCGCGTGGGGTTCGCGCGCGCTCTGGTCGTTCAGCCCGAAATCCTGTTTATGGACGAGCCGTTTTCGGCGCTTGACGTGCTGACTGCGGAGAACCTGAAGAAGGAACTGCTGTCCCTCTGGTACACCAAGCAGATCCCTACCAAAGCCATCGTCCTCGTGACGCATAACATCGATGAAGCGGTCACGATGGGCGATCGCTTGCTGGTGATGGGACACGATCCCGGCACGGTACGCGTGGACATGCCCGGCCTCCCGCGAGAGGAGCGGGCGAAGGAACACCCGGAGCATGTGCGAATGGTCGATTACCTCTACAGCGTGATGACCAACCCCACGGAAGCCGCACCGCCGTTCCGTCCGGAAGCCCCGCAACCCGCGGCGGAGGCCAAACCGCTCCGCGCGTATCAGATGCTGCCTCACGTGGCGGTCGGCCAGGTGACGGGCTTGGTCGAACGCCTGCACCTCGGAAAGGACCGCGAGGACATCTACGTCGTTGGCCGCGACCTCAACATGGAGGTCGACGACCTGTTGCCGTTGGTCCAGGCGATCGACATGCTGGGACTGGGCGACATCGACGAGGGCGACGTCTACCTGATGCCGGCCGGAGTCCGTTTCGCAGAGGCCGACGTTCTGGAGCGCAAGCAGATCTTCCGCGAGCAAACGAGCGGCACTATCCAACTGCTGCGCGATATCGTCGAACGTATCCCGCAGGCGTCGCATGGGAGGCTGAAGCGCGACGACGTGCTGAAGACCCTCAAGACGTTCTTCGGCGAGGACGAGGCGGAGCGCCAATTGGACACCGCGATCGATTGGGGCCGCTACGCGGAGTTGTTCGCTTACGACGACCATGAAGGGGTCTTCGAAACGGAAGCGGAGGAATACACGTCTCCCGCTGACACCGAGGCGGAGGAGGAGTGAACTTGAGCCGGACTGCCATTGAATCCATCAGCACCACCACACGCTACATGCCGCTGAAAGCGCCGTTTGTGACGGCCAGGGGTCGCACGGATCGCGCGCGGTCATTCGTCATCGAGCTCAAAACCACCGGCGGGCTCACCGCGTACGGCGCCCTGACGCCGGCGGAGTACGTAACGCACGAATCCGACGAGGACGTCGCGAAAAGCCTGGCGGCCATCGCGGAGGCGGTCAAGGGGGCGGACGTCTCGGATTACGAGGCGCTCTTCGCGATGCTGGCCGCGGAATTCCCCGCGGCTCACGCGGTGCGGGCCGGTTTCGAGATCGCGGTGATGGACGCCTATGGGCAGAGTGTGGGGCAGCCGCTATGGCGGGTATGGGGCGGAAAGAAGCCGGTCGTGCGCACGGACCTGACGGTGCCGATCAACACCCTGGACGAGGCGCGGACGATCGCCCGGGACGCCGCCGCGCTGGGAATCCAGGACCTGAAGATCAAGATCGACGGCACGGACCCCCGGACGGCACTGGCGCGGATCAAGGCAGTCTCGGAAGCGGCGCCCAAAGCGACGCTGCTTGTGGACGCCAACCAGAGCTTCACGGCCGACGGCGCCATTGCCTTCCTCGATATCTGCCGCGCGAACTCGCTGGAAATGGCGCTTTTCGAACAGCCGGTGAAGGCAGCCGATATCGCCGGACTCGTAAAGGTAGCGGCGTACGGGGAATACCCGGTCGGCGCCGACGAGGCCGTGGTGACTCCGGCGGATTGCCGGGCGATCCTGGACACCGGCGGCGTACAGATCGTGAACATCAAGCTGATGAAGAGCGGCATCTCCGGCGCGCTGGAGATCATCCGGATGTGCCAGGCGGCGGACGTGATGCTGATGCTGGGTTGCATGATCGAGAGCCATGTTGGAATCGCGGCGTCGGTCCACCTGGCGTGCGGGACGGGCGCTTTCTCATACCTGGACCTGGATGCGCCGTTGTTGCTAGCCGGCGACATCGCGGGCGGAGGATTTACGCTTGACGTGGACCGGTTCACCCCGGGCGAGCGTCCGGGCCTGGGGGCCAGATTGCTCTCCGGACAGGTCGCGGAGGCCTGACGCCGTCCGGGCGCGTAACCGGGCGGGCGTTGGCACGCTGAAAATGAAGGTGCAAACTTATTTCGCCATTCTTGCGTCTATATGTTGATACACTGGTTCCCACGTGCATGGCGGGCTAGAATAGGGTATAAGGATGCTGGAGCGTGAGCCGCGCGCTGAAGCGGGCGGCGTTGCCGATTAGTACTTTACGACAGATATGACGGCCCGAACACCATCAACAATGGTCCTGGTGACCGCTCTCCTGCTTGGGGCGGCCCCGTTCGCGCGTGCGGACATCAAACTGGGCCAGGAACGTTTCGCCGGCCGCGGCACCCGGGGCCCCTACGCGATTTCCCGTCAGGCTGTTGAAGACCGCACCGAGCAGGTGTGGGTAAACGGCCGCCGGATGGTCAAGGGGCAGGATTACCTCTTTGACGCTTCGATGGGCGCCCTCTCGTTCACGGAACCTCTCCGCCTTGTGGACTCCGTTGAGGTCGATTATCAGTACGACACAGCCAAGGCGCACGCGCCGATGGCAACCGTCGGCACGTTCGGATTGCTCAATTCCGCCAACGCCGGCTTGTCCCTGACGTACGGCTTCAAACCGACCAATTCCGGCGACCAGACGCTCTCCAGCCTCGGCTTCAGCGGCCAGGGCCTGTTGTTCGGCAGCACGATTTCCAGCTCGTTCATGGTGGACAAGACGGCCGGGGCCAACATCGGGGCCGATGCTCAGAACATGCTGCTGAACATGAAACGCGATACCGGGCTTCTACAGTTCGACATCGGTTATTCGCGCGTGGGGCAGAAGTTCGGGCAGGCGGATGCCATGAAGCTGGTCAAAGGCTCGCAGGCCCTAAACCTGAGCGGCAGCCTGCAGCTTGCCCAGAACGGCGCCCTCACCTTCAAGAAGATCGATAATTCCACGCCGGACGCAAAGACGGGCGTGGTGAAGGCCACCTCCCTGACGAGCGGCGGCTTGGGCTTGAATCTGTCCGGAACCACGCGCTTCACGGCGCTCCACGAAGTGCAGTCCGAGGCGCAGGGCAAGGATAGCAAGAATTCCGCCATTGACCGCCTGCAGTTCGACCAGAAATTGGGCAAGAACGCTACCGCTCTACTGTTGAACGAAACCGTGACGACCGGCAAGAACGGCCAGAGCGAAACGGTAAAGGCGACCCGGATGGCCCTTGCCGCTTCCGGTGACCACGGCCTGAAGTTCGACACATCACTGTCGCTCACCAATTCCAGCAAGTCCGGATCCGCTCGTGATGCGGCGATGAATATAGCCGCAGGCGAAGGCAACACCCAGGTGGCGCTGGCCGTGAAGGACCATCACGCCGACTCCGGCGATGCCGTCACGCATTCTTTGAGCGTGACGTCAAAACAGGGCAACGGGCTGTCATTTGCGGCGGCGCTGGCCGGGGAGAAGACGGACAAGGGTACCCACGAACGCGCTGCGATGGAAATGGCCGGCGGCACATCGGACCGGTTGCGCTTCAACCTGGGAGTGTCGAACGACTCCGGCGTGGGCAAGCAGGGCGTCGGAACCAAGATGTCGATGTCGTCGGTGCTGGAGAACGGGCTGAAATTCAACCTGGCGCGCTCCGACGATCGCACGGTGAAAAACGGCGCCAACGCGATGAATCTGGGCATGGAATACACCGGCTCGAAGACGCTCAAGATGACGGCTTCACGGGTGAGCGCGGACGACGGCGCGAAACAGACGTCCACCACGCGAATGAACGTGGAAGCGAATCCCAACGACGCCGTGAAGGTCGTCCTTACGCACACCGGCGATGACGACGGCAAGATCAACAAGGTTGCGAGCGGACTCAATATCGTGGCCGCCCCCAACACCGGGTTGAAGCTGACGGCAAATCTTGGTCAGACGAGCAACGAAAAGGGTGACGCGCAGACGAAAGCGGTCGGCGTCGAAGCCAACCCCAACGGCGGCCTGAGTGTCGCACTCTCGCATTCGGACAGCACCGACAAGACCGGGCTTTCCGGCACAAACAAACTGACCTTCACGGCTGGCGGGAAAGAGAACAAACTCACCGGCTCGTACGGAGACGCCCAGACGCCCAACGGGTCCTCCTCGATAAAGGAGGCCACGATGAGCCTCGTGCCTGTGAAGGACCGCTTCTCGATGGGCGCGTCCTACCGGGATGAGACGAAGCAGGACAACACCCAGGTGCAGATAGCGATGCTCCAGGCGGACGTCAAACCGATGGAGTCGCTGGCGATGAGCGGGTACTATAAGCAGCGCGATACCGGTGCGGCGGATCAGATCAACACCGTCAATGCATCGGTGACGCTGAAACCGACGGGCGCGCTGCAGATGGTGGGCACGTACATCGCGAACCCGGAAGAGAAAGACCAGGTCATCCGCACGGTACGCAAGGGTCTGGCACTGCAGACACAGATGGGCGGCCTGACATTCTCCGGTGGATACATCCAGGAGAACAGCCTGCTGGACGCGTCCGCAGGCACCCGCGCGGAGTTCAAACTGGCCTTGAAATGCAGCAAGTACTCCAGCCTTCAAGGCGGATTCCAGCAAACCATAGGCTCTGTCCGCGGATTTACGCCGCAGTTGGCCTACAACGTCAAATACAACCACGACATCGGCGCGGATTTCCACCTTCTGCTGGACGCGAACGTAGTCCAGAATAACGTTTCCGTGCCGGCGGCTCAACGGAACGACGTGAAAGCGACGGCGAACCTCGGGCTGAGGTTCTAGGGCTCGCAGACCTCTTCGAGGCGCCGGACGCTGCAACGCAGCGTCCG
>DASXVS010000044.1 GCA_036504095.1 Armatimonadota bacterium
GCCATCGGGCAGTCCCGATGGCGCGCCGGTCCTTACTTTGACTTGCACATCAACCACCCTCTATACTTCGACACGAGAGGAACGCCTTCGTGCGTTTCTGCCTTTTTGTGCGTCTAAGGGGACAAGCCGTGGCTAATTTGCCCATTGAAGAGATAGAAAAGATGGTTGGCAGCCGATACGCATTGACCGTGTTGGCGGGAAAGCGCGCTCGCGACCTCCGCGAGGGCGCCCCTCAACTGGTGAACTCGGACTCCACCAACCCGATTCTTGTCGCCCTTCAGGAGATTTACGAGGGCAAGGTGGTTGCCGACAACCTGGACCTCTCCGCCGGGGTCGAGGCGCGTCAAGCCCTGGTCCAGGCGGAAGTCGCCCGCGCCGCCCGTGAACTCTACGCCTCCACGATCCCGGCGCCCCGCCCCACACTTCCCGAAGTGCCGCTGTCCATACTGGATATTCCGAAATCGGAATTGGCTGACGAAGCCGCCGGCGAAAATGTTGACGAAGTGCCGGCCGGCCTCGCATCGGCGATCATCGGAGACGATGCGGAAATCGAAGACGAAGATCTCGTAGACCCCGAAGAGTTCGCGGAACTGGACGGCAACATTCAGCCTACTGAACCTATTGACCCAACCGAGGAGTGACGTGTGGCGGCGAAACAGGACTACTACGAGGTTCTCGGCGTCAGCCGCACCGCGTCGCTCGAGGAAATCAAGAAGGCCTATCGCCGACTTGCGAGACAGTACCACCCGGACGTAAACAAGACCAGCAACGCCGAAGAGAAGTTCAAGGAAATCGCTGAAGCCTACTCTGTTCTCAGCGACGAGGAGAAACGGGGCCGGTTCGACCGCTTCGGCATCGACGGTCTGTCCGGCGCGGGCCAGGATTTCGGCGGATTCGGCGGGTTCGACATGGGCGACCTGCTGAACCAGTTTTTCGGCGGCGCCGGCCGGCCGACCACGCGCCAGACGGCCGAACGCGGATCGGATCTTCGGTACGACCTTGAACTGACGCTGGAAGAAGTCGCTGTTGGGGTTGAACACCCGATCAAGGTGACGCGCCTGCGTACGTGCGAAACGTGTTCCGGAACCGGATCGGCGCCCGGTTCCACCCCCGAAGCCTGTCCCGCCTGCCAGGGTACCGGGCAGATACGCCATACCCAGCAAACTATATTGGGCTCGTTCTCGTCTGTGACACCCTGCCCGCAGTGCCGCGCGACCGGCCGCATCCTCCGCGACCCGTGCACGATGTGCCACGGCGAAGGCCGGACGATGGTCGAGGACACCGTGACGGCGAAGGTTCCGCCGGGCATAGAGGACGGGACGCGCATCCAGATACGCGGGGAAGGGGAGTCGGGCGTTCGCGGCGGTCCGGACGGCGACCTCTACGTTTACATTTTCGTGAAGGAGCACGAGCGGTTCCAGCGCCGTGGCAAAGAGCTCTACACGGAAATTCCCATTTCCTTCGCCCAGGCCGCGCTGGGCGACACGGTCGTTGTTCCGACCCTGTTCGGTGAGGACGACCTGAATATACCGGCTGGAACACAGACCGGCACCCCGTTCCGCGTCCGCGACGCAGGCCTGCCCGGGCTCCACGCCCGCGGTCGGGGCGACCTGCATGTTACCGTCCGTGTCGTAACTCCGAGCCATCTCACCGACCGACAGCGAGAACTCATGCGCGAATTCGCGGGAGACGAGCAGCCCAGGGAAGACGATCGCGGATTCTTCGAGCGGATTAAGGAAAGGCTGGTAGGGGACTGATCTCGGCCCACTGCCCCTTTCAGTCCGCTTCCCTGCCATAAAATGCGCTGGATCAAGATCTCGATACACACGAACGAGACGGCCCTCGGGGCCGTCGCCGCGCTTATGGAATCCCACGGAACCGGGGGGACGCTCTTCGAGGACGGGCCGCGGGCAATCGGGTACCTGCCCGCCGACGATCGGTTCGAAACCAAACTCGACAACCTCCGCGGCGAACTGGCGAAGATGCCCGAAGTCGGCCTCGATCCTGCGCCCGCGGGGATTACACTCACATTTGTTGACGACGACGACTGGGCGACAGCGTGGCGGGAGCATTACAAGCCGATCAGGATTTCGGATCGCCTGACGATAGCGCCAACCTGGTGCGCGTACGAGGGCGCCCCCGGAGAACTCGTGATCCGGCTGGACCCCGGCATGGCGTTTGGAACCGGAGGCCACCCGACGACCCGCATCTGTCTTCGTGCGCTCCAGGAGATCGTGCGAGGCGGGGAAACGGTGGCCGATGTCGGAACCGGCTCCGCTGTCCTCGCCATCGGTGCCGCGTTGTTAGGCGCTTCGCGCGTCGACGCTTCCGACGCCGACCCCGTGGCCGTCAAGGTGGCTCGTGCAAACGTCGAAGAGAGTGGTTTGTCCGAGATCATCTCCGTGCGAGAGGCCGACCGCCTCGAAGGCGCAGGCAATGACTACGATATCGTGGTCGCCAACATCCTCCCCAATGTCGTTCGGGGTCTGGCTCCCGCTGCATTCCGAGCGCTCAGGCCGGGGGGCGCCTACCTTGTTTCCGGGCTGACTCTTCCACACGAACCGGACGTGACCGAAGCCATTGAGGACGCCGGATTCACGATGGAAGGCCGCTGGGAAGAAGACCAGTGGGCTGCCCTCTGTGGCCGTAAGCCCTCGGGTGACTGAGCGCAGTCATCCACTCCCTTGCGTCTTCCGCAATCATGACGGCTCCCCGGAATGAGCCATTGAAGGGCCCGGGACGCATGGGAGTCTAACACTCAGGTACAGCCCAGTTCTCCGCCCTGACCCTGCCCCCAATCGCTTCCGGTTGGCAACCGTATGCTCTGTCGCCAATTTGAAGGCTGGAACTGCCAGGGCGGTGTCTTCAGGTTCTTTGCACGAAGGGGATTCCACATATGAGACGTATGCTTGCGGTCTGTCTGGTCAGCCTGTTGTCCGTTCAGCCGAGAGCGGGCTTGGCTCAACCAACCAAGGGGAAATACCGAGTCGTTTCGAGGATGGTCCTCCGAACCCCAGGAATTGCAGGCGCAGCCGAGTACCTGACAATGGACAGCGCTGCACATCGACTGTATATCGCCACCGCGAACGGCGTCGTTGTTGTCGATACCGGCAAACACAAAGTCGAAGGGGTAATCCCGCAGCCCGAGAGGGTTCACTGCGTCGCGCTTCGTCCCGGGAAACAAATAGGATACGCGACACTCTGGCAACCCAACCTGGTTGCCGTCATCGACCTGAAGACGCTGAAGACTATTGACACCATCGACGTGCATACCGTCTTCGCCAAGGGGCAATGGCCCAAGGCGATCGTCTATGAACCCACGACTGAACGGCTCTTTACATTCAATGAAAGCAGTGGTGACTGCACCTGTATCGATGCAAACACGAACAAGGTTCTCGGCCATATCCCGCTGGGCGGGATTCCAGGATTCGCGGTGGCCGATGGAGAAGGGCTGGTATACGCCAATGTCACGCAAACCAACGAGGTCGTTGCCATCAGCGCGAACACGATGACGATAGCGAAGCGTTGGCCGGTGGTTTGGGGCTTGGGGCCAACGGGGCTCGCCTACGACGCGAAACATGGGCGCCTCTATTCGACGTGCAATAACGCCAGGCTGGTTGTTTCCGACCCGGTCCAGGGTAAGGCGCTCGCCTCCGTTCCGATCGGAAAGGGCGCGGATGCGGTGGCGTACGATCCCAAGACGGGTCTGCTGTTTAGCTCAAATGGCAATGACGGTACCATAACCGTCATCCAGGAACGCGGTCCAAATGACTACTACGTGTTGACCACTACTCCGTCGTTGTGGGGCGCCAGGACTATGGCGATTGATGAGCGGACGCACCACCTTTTCGTCGTGGCCCCGACGGCTCCCGATACCACCGGTCCCTACAGTGGGCGTGGGGTGCTGACGATGCTGGAGCTCGCACCGCGGTAGCGAGGCTCGTCGTGCCAGCGCCTTGGTGCAGAACGGCTTGGGACGCCTATCTGGCCGAAGCTGACATCAGCCTTGTGCGCTCGGCCTGGTTCTCCACCGGCACTTCCAGCGTCATTCCCGAGTGCAGGCGAACACCGTCGCCGATTCCGTTGAGTGCGGCTAGTCGCTGAACGCGCTTGAGGATATACTCGTCGGGATTGCCATACCTCTGCGCCAACGCCCACAGCGTATCCCCAGTGCGAACCTGGACCTGAATCACCGGCGCCGTCTGATGGGCGCGGAAGTTTTCGCCGATCGCGGAGAAGCCGTAGACGAAAAGAAGGACGCCGGCTGCCACGGCAATTACGGCATTGACGCTGTCTAGCGTCAGGTGACGCCGGAACCGGCGGGAGGCGTGACGTGCAGACGACGTCCCGGGGCACTTAGTGCAACCCGGATGTGTCCGGTTCCGTCCGGTATCGTACGATGTTAGCATCGGATCCTCTGTGTTCCACACCGCAGTCCGCTGTGTAACCATAGTTTGCCTCCATCCGCTCGTGCCTAAACGTCTAGGTTTGCCTCTGTAGCTTGAACACTGTCCATGCTTTCTGAATTCAATTATACGAACAAAGTTTCGCTTAGGCAAACAAATATTCGTTTATTTTTGCGATCGCGGCTGGGGCGCTGGGATTCGACGAAAAAAGGCCCCGGTCTCCAAAGGGAAACCGGGGCCGCTGAGGTGGCCGGCGGGGCTTCTACCGGTTGAGATTTATCTCGCCGGAGCGCAGATCGTACTCAGCGTGCAGTTTCAGGGCATCGGTCAGGAACCGGACCGGTACGAGAGTGCGGCCGCCGTGGATGCCGGCCGCGACGTCAAGCGCAACGCGCTCGCCGTTCACCCTGGCAAATCGGCTGCCGATGCGAAGCACGATGTCGGTCTCACCGGAGACAACGCGGACCTCATGGGTCTTTGCGTTCCATTCGACCTTTCCGCCCGCGGCTTCGCAAATACCGCGGAGGCCCGCGGTGGTGATTCCGGAGATAATGCGAGGCGCCACATCGAACTGCACCGGTTCGTCGTTGAACGCGATGCGGACAGGGCTGGGAATCGTTACGGTCTGGCCAATCCGGAACTGCCACTGGCGCGCGCGGAGGTTGGCCGCGAGGAGCCGCTTCACCGTTACGCCGTACGTTCGCGCGACATGGGCGGGCGTGTCGCCTGGCCGGACGGCATGCACGATTCGTCCGTTGTGCACCCGGTCCGGCGGAAGCTCGGGAACGATGACCGGCTTGAGAGCCTGTTTATGCGCCGGCGCGGCAATCGCCTTGATCGGAGCGGGGTTCGAGTGGACGCGCACGACCGGCGCGGTCGGCCTGGCGGAATGAGCGATATGAGCCGGGTGCGGAACCGGGTTTCCCATTTCGACAGGCGACACTCTGGCCACGAGGGTCTTCCTTGCCTTTGGAGCCGGTTTTGCGGTGACCTTCTGGGGAGCGGCCGGTGCGGGCGCCGGGGACGCTTCCGTCACCGTATCACCCTGCATCTTCAAGACGAAGACGGGCTCCGGCGCTTTCGCAGGCTGCGGCTTAGCCGGTGAAAACACAGGCTTATGTGTCGGCGCGAACGTCGGCTTGGGCGCTACGACCATCTTCGGGGCTACCGGCTCAGCCTTTTCGATTTTCGGCAGGATGGGCTTGGGGACGGCCATTGGAACCGGCTTGAAATCTGCTACGGGCACGGTTTCGACCGGCAACTCGCTAATTGCTCCCGGCGGCGTGACCGGGGCCGGCGCGGCGTCCGGCGCCGCTTCGAGAACGGCTTGAACCGGGACGTTCGGGGTGAGCACCGACTTTGGAGCCGCCGCGATGTGTTTCGCGGGCGCCGCGCGTTTGGGCGCGACCTGCGCCACGCGCCTGGGAGTTGCGGGCTTCGGAGCGGGCGTCACCGCGGCCGGCGCTGAAACGACAGGCGTCACGGTCGGCGTTTCTGGCAGGGCGTGGGTGGCAGCCACGGGCTTCGGCGCCGCGACAGGGGAAACGTGCGGCGTAGTTGGTGCGGGTGGCTCTTCGACGGGTGCGGGCGCAGGCGCATTCAGGTCGGCGTTGATGGTCGTCGCACCACCGGGGTTGTTCACATTGAAGCGGACCGGCGTTGCCGTACCTTTGTTGTTCGCCGCGTCGTAGGCCCAGGCCTCAAGCGTGTGGCTGCCGTTCGCATACTGCGTGGAATCAACCGTCACGGAATAGGGCTGGCGATTGGAAACGCTCCGGAGCTCCTTGTCAACAAACATCGACACGTAAGGGGCGTCTCCGCTGTTGTCGGTGGCCAGAACCTTCACGTCAAACGAGCCATGAAGCGTGGCGTTCGGCGACGGGGCCACGATCGTTACCTGTGGAGGGACGGTGTCAGGACCGGAGCCATTGACCACGCTCACCGGAATCGACTGAACGCCGACAACCTGGCCGGCGGAGTCGTACATCCGAAGGGTCACCTTGTGGGCGCCCGTCCCTGCCGCAGTGCTGTCCCATTGGAAGTTGACACTTCCACTGGTGCCGCCGGGCTTGAACGCGCGCTTTCCGACCTCGGTGTCATCGAGGAACAGCCTGACCGAGACAACGGGACGGGGGGCGCTGAATTGAGCGTAGATGGTGACCGACTTTCCGCCGACGGCGGTGTTCGCGCGCGGGGTGAGGAAGGTGGCGCCCGCGTGGGCGGCGCTCCCGGCGCCAATAACGCTCGGAACTGTTAACGCCGTGGCGGCGGCCAACCGACGGGCCGTGCGTTTATTCATAGGTAAGGCTCCTCCCGAAATGGGGCGCCCTTACGGGCACGCCATCATGGTAGCGCGGCGGCGTTTGGGTGTCAATCGGATGGGACGTGTCCTCGCGCCTGTGAGTTCGGCCTTGCAACGGCTTCCCGCAGGTGTGCGGGCCGCCTCTCGCTTGAACCCCCTCTCGGCACGCTCCTAGAATGAACGAAGCCCAGTGATTGAAGGAGTACCGACCCTATGGCGGATATGGAGACATTGGTCTCGCTGTGCAAGCGGCGAGGCTTTATTTTTATCAGCAGCGAGATATACGGCGGCGCCGGCAGCGTTTACGATTTCGGCCCGGTGGGCGTGCTTCTCAAGAACAACGTCAAAGCGGCGTGGTGGAAGAGCATGGTCCAGGAACGGGACGATATGGAAGGCCTGGACAGCGCCATCCTTATGCCTGAAAAGGTCTGGGAGGCCAGCGGACACCTCGCGTCGTTCACGGATCCGATGGTAGACTGCCGCGACTGTAAGCGCCGATATCGAGCGGACACCCTTGTGGAAGAGCTTGCTCCCGCGGCCATCGAGGCCCTGGGAGTCGTGGAGCCCACCAACGAACAGCTCGCGGAGCTCGTCAAGACCATCAAATGTCCGAACTGCGGGGGGGAACTGACGCCGCCGAAGACCTTCAACCTCCTGATGAAAACCGAACTCGGTTCAACCGAGGACGGGACGACGGTGGCCTACCTGCGAGGGGAAACCTGCCAGGGCATCTATGTGAATTTCAAGAACGTGGAGATGAACGGCCGGCGTAAATTGCCATTCGGCATCGCACAGATCGGCAAGGCGTTCCGCAATGAGATCACGCCCGGCAACTTCATCTATCGAACCCGCGAGTTCGAGCAAATGGAGATGCAGTTCTTCGTTCGCGAAGCTGAAGCGCCCGAGCACTACGAGGTCTGGAAAGCGACCCGCATGGCCTGGTACCACGATCGCCTCGGCATCCGTCCATCCAACCTTCGGTTCCGCGATCACGAGAAATTGGCGCACTACGCCAAAGCCGCGGTTGACATCGAGTATAAATACCCCTTCGGCTGGAAGGAACTGGCCGGTATCCACAATCGCAGCAATTGGGACCTCAGCCGCCACAGCGAGTACAGCGGCAAGGCTCTGGACGTGTTCGACGAAGCGACCAAAGAGCGCTTCATCCCGTGGATCATAGAAACCTCGGACGGCGCAGACCGGGCGACGCTGGTGACTCTGCTGGATGCGTATGACGAGGATATCGTCAACGGCGAAACACGCGTGGTCCTGCGCTTCCACCCTAACATTGCGCCCTACAAGGTTGCCGTTCTGCCGCTCAGCAAGAAGCCGGAGCTTTCCGGAGTCGCCAAGGGAATCGCCGCCGAGTTGCGGAAGCATTTCTGGACGGATTACGACGAGAGCCAGGCCATCGGCAAGAGATACCGCCGCCAGGACGAAATCGGCACCCCGTTCTGCGTAACCGTGGATTTCGACAGCCTCGAGGACAAGGCAGTAACCATCCGCGAGCGTGATACGATGGTTCAGGAGCGCGTGCCGATTGACGGGCTTGCCGCCCGGCTCGCGGAGCGCCTGGCGCAGCCGTGGGACCCGGATGCAATCCGCGCCGGGACGGAGTGATCACCAATCACTTTCGGGGCGGAGTATGCGAATACCACGAAGGCACAAAGACATAAAGGGTCCAACTCGTGCGTCCTTGTGCCTTCGTGGTTTTGAGTTCGGCGTTACGGGTTTGGATCCAACCCACGCACCTTCCGGGCGATGGCCAAGGCATCTCCGATGTCGATGATGCCATTGGAAGCGCCGGCCTTTTCAACGTCGTAGTTGGCGACGTCCGCTCCGGTCGGCCGGGCAAGCCCTCCGGCCCAAACGAGGGCTTTGGCAACATCTCCCACGGTGAACGGAGGCTGCGTGACCGCGAACGCCTGGCTGTCAACTCCAGGCAGCGTACCGCTGCCGGCCGTCAACACGTACCCGGAGCCCGCTCTGTCAATAGACAATCCGCTGAAGGATGCGACACCGGAGAGTGCACTGACCGTGGCGGCTCCGCTCAGGGTCGCGCCCGGACTACCCGTGCCGGCCTTGAGACTCACCAATACTGTGCCGGAATACGGCGACACGACGTTATTCTCTGCGTCGAGCACCTGGACAACCGGCTGGCTGGTGAATGGCACACCAGGCAACGCTCCGGACGGCTGTTGCGAGAACGCCAGTTTCGTCGGCGTCTGCGCGACGGTAAATGCGGCGGTGTCCGCGGATGCCAGGTTGGCCGCGGTCGAGGTGAGAACATACCCCGGCCCTGCGAGGTTCAGAGAGAGGTTTGTGAACGTCCCAACGCCATTGAGCGCCGTCACTGTTGTAGTACCGGACAGAACCGCGCCGACCCGACCAGTTCCCGCTTTGATGGCCATGGTGATCGCGCCGGAATAGCCGGCAACGAGGTTGTCCTCGGCGTCCTTGACCACAACGAGCGGCTGGGTCGTAAAGATCAAGCCGGCGCCCGCCCCCGCGGGCTGGAGGGCGATGGCAAGCTTGGTTGGCGTCTGGGCCACGGCAAATGACGCGGAATCGGCCGGTGAGAGTGATCCGCTCGTTGCGGTGAGCACATATCCCGAGCCCGCCAGGTTAACCGACAGGTTCGAAAATGCAGCGACCCCGGCAACGGCGCTGAGGCTCGTCGTTCCGCTTAGGATGGCGCCCGTTCGTCCTGTGCCGGACTTTATCGAAATGCCGATGGCGCCCGTGTAGGCGGTGACTACGTTGTTCTCTGCGTCCAATGCCTGCACGGTGGGTTGTGTCGAGAATGCGATGCCGGCGGAGGCGCCGCCCGGCTGAACAGCGAAAGCCAGCTTCGTAGCAGTTTGTGCTACGGCAAAGGCTGTTGTATCCGCGGGAGTGAGACTGCCGCTCGTACCGGTGAGCACATACCCGCCGCCCGCCAGATTGATCGACAGATTGGTGAACGTAGCGATACCGCCTGTCGCATTAACCGACACCGTACCCGATAGGACGGCGCCTACCCTGCCCGTACCCGGTTTGATTGCCAACCCTACGGCCCCCGCGAATCCTGTCACGAGGTTGTTCTCGGCATCCAGTACCCGCACGACCGGCTGCGTCGTGAAGGAAAGCCCGGCGGACGCTCCTGCCGGTTGAACCGTAAAGGCGAGTTTTGTCGGTGTCTGCGCGACGGCGAACGGAACGGAATCCGCCGAAGCCAGCGTACCGCTAGTAGCGGTCAGGATATACCCGGGTCCAGCCAAATCTATCGATAGATTGGCATAGGATGCCACGCCGGCAACGGCGTTCACCGTGCCCGTCCCCGCAAGTGTTGCCCCGGCACGGCCCGTGCCGGGCTTGATGGCGATGGTCACCGCGCCAGTGAACGCGGTGACGACATTGTTCTCTGAGTCAAGTACCTGAACGGCTGGTTGCGTCGTGAACGCCAATCCAGCCGAAGCCCCCGCCGGTTGAATAGAGAAGGCTACTTTCGTCGGAGTCTGCGCGACGGCAAAGGGCGCCGTCTCGCCGGCTGTGAGGCCGTTGCTGCCGGCCGACAGCACGTAGCCGGGCCCCGCCAGATCAATCGAGAGTCCGGAAAAGAGCGCTGTGCCTCCGGTGATCGGAACGCTGAGCGTGCCGCTGAGTACTGCGCCTGTCCGGCCCGTTCCCGGCTTGATCGCGATGGTCGCGGTCCCTGAATAGGACGCCACGAGGTTATCTTCCGCGTCATGGACGGCGATCTGCGGTTGTGCGGCAAACGCGAGGCCCGCCGCCGCTCCAGCAGGTTGGGTTATGAACACCAATTTCGTCGGAGTCTGCAGCACGGTGAACGCCGTCGAGTCGGCTGCAGCCAGAGTCCCGCTGCTCGCCGTGAGCACGTAGCCGGTGTTAGCCTTATCGATGGACAGACCCGCGAAACCCGCCACGCCGGCGACGGCATTGAACGTCGTCGTCCCGGACAGTACCGCCCCTGCCCGGCCCGTACCCGCCTTGATGGACAACGTCACCTGGCCCGTGAACGCGGTTACCAGGTTATTCTCGGCGTCCAGTACTTGAACGACGGGTTGAGTGGTGAACGCAAGCCCCGCCGAAGCGCCGGCCGGTTGGACAGAGAAAACCAGTTTTGTGGGTGTCTGCGCCACGGTAAACGCCGTTGAATCGGCGCCCGCAAGCAATCCGCTTGCGGCGGAGAGCACGTAGCTGGAGCCCGCCAGGTCGATGGCAAGGCCCGCGAACGATGCCGCTCCGTTGACGGCGTTGACTGTAGCGGACCCCGAAAGAATCGCTCCCGCGCGTCCGGTGCCGGCTTTGATGGTGAGGGAAACCGAGCCCGAGAACCCGGTCACGACGTTGTTCTCCGTGTCGAGAACCTGCACGGCAGGCTGGGTTCCGAACGGCAGCCCCGCGGATGCCCCCGAAGGTTGAACTGAAAACGCGAGGTGGGTTGGCGTCTGCGCCACGTTGAATGGCAGGGAGTCCGTACCGGTAAGAGTTCCGCTGCTCGCGGAGAGCACATAGCCCGTGCCGGCGAGGTTGATCGACAGGCCGGAGAACGTAGCTACGCCTCCAATGGCATCGACAGTCGTTGTGCCCGCGAGTACGGCGGCGGCCCGGCCCGTTCCCGCCTTGATGGCGAGGGTTACCGGGCCGTTGTAATCCCACTTCACGGTGCCGTCCAGGTTTCGCACCTCCACGACCGGTTGGACCGCGAAATTGGCCCCGGCGGAAGCGCCGGCGGGTTGCACCGTCATCGCGAGGACGCCGGGAGTGTCGATGAGCGGCCCACGCATAAAGACGTCGGTGGACGCGTTCCCGTCGTTGGGCACGAGGTTGGTGGCCGCCGAACGGAAGACCACGTAGCGCCCGTCGTCGCTTATCGCGGCTTCATCGCTCGCGCCGTCGCCGAAGCCCCCGGTGCTGCTAAGTGATGCGATGGACGTGGTGGACGCCGTCAGATCGCGTACAAAGACATCGGTCACGGCGTTTGTATCGCCGGTCACGAGAGTCCCATCGGCGCTGTCGAACGTCACGAATTGCCCTGATGGTGTGATCACTCCGTTGCCGCTCTGGATTGTCGCCTGGGTACCGGCTGAGGAAACGGACACGAGGGACGTCTGGCTGTTCTGCGTGTCATGAACGAAGACGTCCACGGCGGCATTTCCGTCGTTCAGAACGAGATTGGAAGCTCTGGATTCAAACACTACCCTTCCGCCGTCGCCGGAAATTGACCCTCCTGAGCTCGCCTGATTGCCTTGTGTGCCGTCGGATGCAATCGAAGCCCGGATTGTCGTCTGGGTCTGCCGGTCTCGCACGAAAACATCGTCCCGCGTATTGGTGTCGCCTGCCACAAGCGTCGTCGCCGAAGACGCGAACGCGACATATCGGCCCGTGGCGCTGATCGCGAGGCCGGTCGCACCGCTTGTGTTGTCGGCCTGGATTCCGCCGGTGGATACCGATTCCCGCTCGATCTGGCCGCTGCCACGATCGATGAGGAAAACGTCTGTCTTGCCGTTGGTGTCATTGGGCACAAGCGTCGAAAGAGTGCTGGTAAACGCGATAAAGCGGCCATCCCGGCTGATCACGGGCGATTGCCCGTCTACAAGGTACGTAATGTGTCCATCCTGTGCGTCATACAAATAGGCGCCGACGCCGTGCCCATTGACGAGATTCGTAGCCGACGACTCGAAAACGATGAAGCGGCCATCGGCGGAGATGGACGGCGAACTGCTGGCTCCGTTCGGGTCCGCGCCCGTGGTAGTCACCGTGACGCGGGTGAGAATCCCGGTTTCGTTGTCGCGCAGAAAGATCTCGTCAACGGTTGTGGTTTTGTTGATGGCGAGCGTCTGCGACGATGAAACGAAGGCAACGTAGCGCCCGTCGCCACTGACAGCGGGGGCGGCGCTGTTATGGTTGCCCTGAACGCCGGCGTGAGTTATCGAAAGGAGAGCAGTCGAGGGAGTTGCGGAGTGGGCTGTATCCACCAGCCAGGTGACACAGCATAATGCTGCCAGAACGTGAGAACTACTGATTCGCATGAGATTACCTCGGAAACTCTGTTGCACCAGGCTGCTCCGGCGGATAAACCCGGGCAAGGACGAATACCTCATATGCAGAGCTATTGCGCGGACGGTTTGACCCATCGCGCGTTCTCCGCATGCTGTCAGCCCAACGACTCCACGGGGGCGATTGGTTCCCGAGAGTAACCATTCGGATTGGTTTTCACCCGGCTACCCGATTCACCTCGTCGCCTTGCAAGCGTGGCCCTGTTAGAATCAAAATGTACATACCCCCACGAGGGCACATCGAAGCCCCTGTAATATCCGGAAAGGTTCCCACATTGAAGAGCTGTGCGCAGGCTGCCGTCGCGGCAATGCCCCTCCTTCTGATCTGGCCGTGCCACGCCGCCCCGGCGGTAAGGGTTATCCCGCCGCCTGCGGGAAAGACTTTCACGATCCGCGTTCATTCCCGCGATTCGATCCAGCCGGCAGAGTACCGGGTTGCGCGCGCTTCCACACCGGGCGGCTATGCTGTCGTTGCCTCGCAGGCTACGTATGGCGACCCGGAATGGAGGCAGATTGTCCAAGGGTTGGCCATCAGGCACTCGGCGGACATCCTGCTGTACCCGGATGCCGTAGCGAGTGTTCGCGGCGAATTGGCGCGCCGGCTGCCCAGGTACACGTGCTTCGTGGCGCGCCCAGCCGAGGCGGGAAGGCAATTCGTGGTCTCGGTCCATCGCCTCACGCGGCAGCTGAACGCCGATCCCTATACGGACACCATCTGGGGAATCGTGACCGGATACTCGCCGGCGGATGCGGCCCGCATTGTGGCGCAGACGGCTCCCCTGATAATCCGGAGAGGCGCCGGAGGCACGAGCATCCCGCTCGATCAGTTTGATGCGGGAGTTTACTACGACGAAGGTAAAAAGAACCACGCGGTGGAGAAAACGGCGGGCGGCCGGCCACAGGATATCGTCGCCCCGGACGACACCACAAAGTCCCTGGTCGATGTTTTCAACGACTACAAGCCGGACATCTTCATGACTTCAGGCCACGCGACCGAACGCGACTGGCAGATCGGATATTCCTATCGCAACGGCCAGTTCCGGTGCAAGGACGGCGTCCTGTTGGGGCTCGACATGCAGCGCAAGGCATACCCCATCCACTCGCCGAACCCGAAGGTGTACATGGCAATCGGCAACTGCCTGATGGGTCACGTGATCGACGATCAGGCGATGGCCCTCGCCTGGATGGGATCCGCCGGTGTTGACCAGATGGTGGGCTATACCGTCGAGACCTGGTACGGCTACGGAGGGTGGGGGATCAACAACTATTTCTTCGATCAGCCCGGCCGCTTCAATCTTGCCGAGTCGGTCTTCCTGGCCAACCAGGCCCTGCAGTGGCAGTTGCAGAAGCGATTCCCCGAGACTAACAAGGTTGTGTTCAACGCGTACGGTCCGTCCGGCGAGGCGCTTCCGGCGTTGGCAGGCGCACTGAGCGTCCGCTCCATGGCCGGCGATGACAAGGACAAGTTAGGCTTGGTGTGGGACAGGGACGTCGTCGCGTTTTACGGCGATCCCGCGTGGGATGCCCGTCTCGTCACCAGGCCCCAACCGTGGCGGCAATCCCTAACTGTGAAGGGCAACCGATACACAGTCCTGCTCAAGTCTCTGGCGGGCGCTACTTGCGGCCGCCCGCCGGCCATCGCCCTTCCGAAACGCATTGCCGGGCTGACCGTTCGTGAAGGCGCGGCATTAGAGCCGGTCATCGCCGGGCGTTTCATAATGTTGCCGGGATTGACCAGAATGGACGCCGGCAAGGAGTACCGAGTCGTGTTCGACGCAACTGAATCTGGGAAGGCCGTCAAGACGCAGAAGGCATCAACGGCGACACGGGAGGAGTCCTCGTCGGCGGTTTCGGCGGCGCTGGGAAAAGCCGGAAGTAACAAGCCTGAACTCCTTGGAGCCCTGCGGGACGCCGGAGAGGGCGAGGAGTGGAAGGCGGTCGCATTTGTCATCGCGAATATGCCGCCCGGTGACGCGAAGAGCCTGAAGAAGCCATACATCCTGGAGAACGCCCGGCTTGCTATAGAAGCCAGGGAGAGCGTCGCGTGGGGCAAGGCGATCCCTGAAGACGTCTTTCTGAACAACGTGCTGCCTTACGCGAACGTGACGGAAACCCGCGAGAATTGGCGAGCCGACTTCCGCCGGCGTTTCAGTGACCTGGTAAAGGACTGCAAAACGCCGTCCGAGGCCGCGCTTCTCCTGAACAAGACGATCTTCAAGGCGCTCGACGTCCAGTATCACGCCACAAAGCGCCCGAAACCCGATCAGAGCCCATCGGAATCCATCGCCGCCAAGTACGCATCTTGTACGGGCCTTTGTGTGCTGCTGGCCGACGCCTGCCGCGCGGTCGGCGTGCCGGCGCGCCTCGTGGGCACACCATCGTGGGTTCTTCCAGGTGAGACGCACCCCACCGCAGGTGGCAACCACACGTGGGTTGAGATATGGGACAACGGCTGGCATTTCCTGGGCGCCGCGGAGGAGTCGAAGCTCGACGACACCTGGTTCGTGGACAGTGCCAAGCACGCCGATCCGAAAGATCCGCTACACCGCATCTACGCTGTCTCGTTCAAGAAGACTGGAACCTCGTTCCCGATGGTCTGGGCGCCGAATGTGAAGGACGTCTACGCAGAGGACGTGACGGAGCGGTACAAACATCTCGGCCGCTGAACGCCGCGGGATGTCAGGGATCTGCTATCGCTTGCGGGAGTGGTCGGATGAGTGGAATGCGGGTCACCGGTTCTGCGACTTCCGGAGTTCCGCCATGCGTTGCTGCGCTTCGGGGCTGAACATCATTTCCAACTGGATGACTCCGAGTGCGCTGTAAGGTCGCGAGTCGGCTGATTCCGGATCCGCGCCAACCCGGTCGAGTATTTCCGCCAGTTCAAGGCCCGGACTTGAAGGCACGTAGATGTATGCACGATGCGTGGGGCCATCGAGTTCGCGAAGAATGAAAGCCTGAAGGGGCCCGGGCTCCTCCGCAATGAACCGCCGGACCAGTTCGGCGACGTTATCGGTGTTCACTTGGGCGCCGCTTGTGGCCGAGACACCACAGAGGGTGATCGCCAGCTGCTCATATGGGATGGGCATCTCGTTCACCTCGGCGATGAGTTGGGCTCGCGTTGAGTCGTCGAGACGACAGAAGATGTGGATGCTGGCGTTGGAAGGCGTTTCCACACCGGCACGCCAGAAATCGCTTTCCCAGTACCATACAAGGCCGCTTCTCAGGAGTGAATCGACAAACGCTTCCAGATTCTCCTGAGGCGCCAGCGCGTCTACCTCGTAACAGACGGGGCCATCCGGTCTGTGGTACAGCGTTGGCTTCGGGTCCCGAACAGCCGCATACATCCGCCTTCGGTCCCGGCGCCGGGCCAGCTCGCTGGCGTAGTGGCGTCCAACCGTGTCGGCATTTTCGCGCACCCAATCCGTGAGCCGCGTTTCTCCGGCGGGCGGTGAATCTGTGCAGAGGAGGTCCGCCATCAGGCCCTTGATCTCTTCGCGGGTGATCATAACATCGCCTACGCACTTCCCGATTGCTGTCCCAAACGCGTAGCCCAGCCACGGCGGAACAGGCAGGATCGGCCGGCGGACACCGATCGCTTCGGCAACGGCGTGAGCAAGCCCGATGTATGTGAACGTTTCGGGACCGATGGCGTCGACGGTCCGATCGCCGGTCTGCGCGCCCTCTTCGACGGCCAGTTTCGCCAGATCGTCCACATGTATCGGCTGCAGACGGTACTTCCCGTCACCGAACACGCCGAAGACCGGCAGGTGGCGCAGCGCCCATGCGATGTTGTTGATCAGGATGTCCTCCGGCCCGAAGAGTACCGCCGGGCGAAGGATGGTGTGCAGAACGCCGGATTCCTTCAGGCTCTTCTCCAGCACGGCTTTGCCCTGGAAGTACTCGAGGGGAGAGTCAAGTGACGGGTTGGTAATGCTCACGTGAACGATGCGGCCCACGCCCGCCTTCGCGGCGGCCTCGAACAACCGCTTCGTGTTATCCACCGCCTCCGAGTGCTGAAACGTCTTGTGGTTGAATCGCACCCAATAGGTGTTGTAAAGCACTGCGGCGCCCTTCAGCGATTCCGTCAACGCGGTGGGGTTGTCGAAGTTGAACGGATGGACCTCCACGCAACCCCCAAACGGGTTCACACGGCGCGGTGAGTTCGTCAACGTCCGGACCGGTCTGCCCTCCGCAAGCAGCCGTTTCGTGATGTATTTGCCGGAGTAGCCAAACGCGCCGGTGACTACATGCAGATTCGTTTCGGCCATTTCCCGCCTCTCCCTCTGGCCGCAAGTCAAGCAGCCGTTGCCGTATCAAGCCGTTGGGTAGTTGAACCACACCAATACGAAAGCAGTAGGATGGGAGTCCCGCCCGTCTCAGGCGGTAACGGGCGGGACGCCCATTCTACTGTGGATCTCATTCGTGTGGCGCGTTGAAAAAGACTCTAGTGCCATCGTGGTCCCACGCGGGGGATGGGTTCAAGTTCCGGTGGTCCCTCCACAAGCAGCGGTGGCATACTTGGGCTTTCTGCGGGCCGCGCTCAGCGCGTGGCGATGTGAATAGGAAGGCAAAATGGCTGCACAACCGTATTTGGACCGGTTTGATGAGATAGTGCTGGAAACCCGGATCGCGCTCCCGAAGGAGCGTGTGTGGGAACTGATGGTGGACCGTATCTCGGACTGGTGGACACCGGACATCCTGGTGAACAATTCGGCAAGGGCAATGGTGCTGGAACCGTTCGTTGGAGGGCGCCTCTTTGAAGACTGGGGAGACGGAGGCGGTCTCCTTTGGGCTACCGTCACAACACTGAAGAAACCCGAACGGCTTGAGCTGACTGGCTGCATCGCCGCGGCCGGCGCGGTGCTGGGCGTTGTTGACTTCCGGTTCGACGACGATGCCGGAGGTACGCTCCTGAAGATGAGCCATCGGGCGATTGGCGAACTGACTGCCGCCGATCGCGAGGAGTTCGCCGGTGGCTGGCAGGAGGTCATCGGCGTCGTGTTCAAGGGCTTCGCGGAGGGGCAGTGAGTTGCCCGAATACGCTTATCTCCTTGCGCCGGCAAGGGCGGAAATGCCCATCGATCCGACGCCCGAGGAGAGCCGTGTGGTGAACGCCCACTTCGAATACCTGCGCGATGCCGTCAGGCGCGGCCAGGCGATTTTCGTTGGACGGACCATGGATCTTGACCCTCTCGGCATCGCGGTATTCGAGGCGGAAACCGAAGGGGACGCCAGGGGGTTCATGCTGGGTGATCCGGCCGTGGCCACCGGGGTGATGACGGCCGAATTGCGACCATTTCGCACCGCTTTGATGCGGGGCAGAGACAATACATGAAAGTGGAGGAGGCGATAATGTCCCAAACTGAATCGGTACCCACCTTACCCGAAATAGAGACGGCGATGAACTCGGCTTGGAAGAAGATGGAGGCAATACTGCCCAGAGTCGGCCCGGTGCTGGACAGTGGTCCTAACGCATCCGGTTGGACCCCGCGCGAGCTGCTGTCACATATGGTTGGTGCCTGGCAGCGCGTTCCAATGCATACGGCGTTCTTCCGCGATAGCGTCGACGTGCCTGTCCAGGTCGCCGATCCGTGCTGGACGCCGGAATGGGCTACGGCGCCGATCTCCGCGTTCCAGGCGTGCCTCGAAGCGGGGTACGACTTGAACAAGGCGTTCCTTAGCCGTGTCAAGGAGTCGGAACTGTCGATCCACGGCAAACCCCATTCGGTGAGACAACGCTTGGCGATTTTCTCATGCTGAGCTATGCCAAGCATCTGGACGACTACCACATGCCCCAACTGGAGGAGTTTGCGAAGAGGGCGTGAGGCTTGTTGCCGGGATCTTTGGGGGAAGTCCGAACGGACTTCCCCCATTTGGTGGTGCGGCGCGTCAGGCAGCGGTGTTGCGTGATCTTCGGCGCTTTACGTGGTCGAGTTCGATCTTCCGCAACCGGAACGATTCCGGCGTCACTTCAAGCACGTCGTCGTCCCCGAGCATCTCGATGGCGTTCTCCAGGCTCATGATGCGCGGCGGCGTCAGACGGACAGCGATGTCGCTGTTTGAACTCCGGATGTTCGTCTTGTGTTTTTGCTTGACGACATTGACTTCGAGGTCCCCGGGACGTTGGTTCTGTCCCACGATCATACCGGCGTAGACCGGAATCTGCGGGCCGAGAAACAGCAAGCCTCGCCCCTCGGCCGCCTCGAGGCCATATCCGCTGGTGACCCCGTCCTCATACGCGATCAGGAAGCCCTTTTCGTGCGACGGGATTTCGCCCACATACGGTGCGTAACCACCGTGCAGCGTATTCAGGATGCCGGTGCCTCGTGTGTCCGTGAGGAACTCGGTACGGTAGCCGAGAAAGCCGCGAGTTGGAACCAGGAACTCCATAAACGCGTTCCCGTCTTCAACACGCATGTCCTTCATCTCGCCGTGCCGGGCTCCAAGCTGCTCGATGACTGACCCCGCGTACGCCTCGGGTACCTCCACGTGAACGTGTTCCATCGGTTCCTCGCGGTGCCCTTCCACTTCGCGGAAGATGACCTGCGGCTTTCCTACCTGAAATTCAAAGCCCTCTCGACGCATCTTCTCCACAAGGATGGCCAGATGGAGCTCGCCCCGGCCGGCGACAAGATAGGTGTCGGCGCTGTCGGTCTCCGTAACGCGAAGAGCCACATCCGTCTCGAGTTCCTTGAACAGGCGTTCCCGGATCTTCCGGCTTGTGACAAACGTTCCCTCGCGGCCGCTGAACGGGGAGGTGTTGACGCCAAAGGTCATTTCCACGGTCGGAAGGTCGATATGGAGCGGGGGAAGCGCGATGGGGCGGTCGCTGCAAGCGAGTGTATCGCCGATCCGGGCGGCGCTGATTCCCGCGATCGCCACGATATCGCCGGCGTGCGCTTCGTCCGCGCTCACCCGTTCCATCCCTACATATTTGAGGACTTCGCTCACTTTTGCGCGAGCCTGCTCGCCTTCGCGATTGATATGGGTGATAGGCTGGCCGCGTTGCACGGCGCCTTTGAGAATCTTGCCGATGCTCAACTTGCCCTTGTATTCATCGTCCTGGACGCTCACAACGAGCATCTGGAACGGCGCGTCAAGGTCGGCCTTCGGATGGGGGATGTTCTCAATCACGGTTTCCAGGAGAGGCTCGATGCTCGACATGATATCAAGCTCGTCCGTGAGTCCGGCCTTTCCCTGCGTCGCAGCAGCGTATACAACCGGAAAGTCCGCCTGCCGGTCCGTGGCGCCCAGGTCGAGGAAGAGGTCGAAGGTTTTGTTAAGCACCCAGTCGGTGCGTGATTCCTTCCGGTCCACCTTGTTGATGACTACGATGATTTTGTGGCCGAGCTCGAGTGCCTTCCGAAGAACGAATTTCGTCTGGGGCATTGGTCCCTCGGCGGCATCCACCAGCAGGAGGGCGCCATCGACCATCGTCAGGACGCGCTCTACCTCGCCGCCAAAGTCCGCGTGGCCGGGAGTATCCACGATGTTGATCGTGAAGCCATCCCAGATGACGCTGGCATTCTTGCTGAAAATGGTAATGCCTTTTTCGCGTTCAAGGTCGTTGGTATCCATCAGGCGTTCCACTTTGACGCCTCGCTCGTGTACCGCGCTGGTCTGTCGCAGCATCGCATCCACCAGGGTTGTCTTCCCGTGGTCAACGTGGGCGATAATCGCGACGTTTCTAATATGCTTCGCGTCCATATATCATTCCTTTTCCGACGCACAAAAACGGGTCACGGCCCAACGCGGGGCGTGACCACAACAGGATCACTAGTTTCTACACCCATTATACCACGCAATTGCTTAAAAGCGCCGAGCACGCTCCGTCACGCTTGCGAGGAAGGGCCCGGCCGGCGCGTGCCGGTCGGGCCCTCACATTGCTGATTGGGATGAAATCCCTAGTTTGTAGCCGGCGCCGGCTCGGCGGGAGACGCATTGTCCGCCGGAGCGGGAGGCGTCCCGCCATTGCGTGGCGCGCGGCGCTGGCCGCCACCCGCGCCACCCGCCTGGAAGGATCGAACGCTCAGCGCTGCGGCGCCGGTGAACTGGACGCTCACCTGGTCACCGGCTTTGAAGCTTGTCCAGGCAGCGGTCTGGCCGGCCTTGCGGAAATTTGTCTTGTCGGACACGAGGTAAGTGTAGAATTTGCCGTCCATCGCCCTCACGGTGATTCGCTTCGCGGAAACGGATTGGATGGTGCCCATCACGGATGGGTTCTGGATCATCACGGCCGTCGCCTTCACGATACCATCGTCGCCCGGTTGGCCCTGAATATTGACGAAAGTGCCGATCTTGAGGTCGGCGATTGCGCCCGTGGATCGATCCGGCTTGGTGACCGGCGTGTCCGTGGCGACGCTGGCCTTGATCTCCGTCCCGCGCATCGTCTTGATGGTGTAGGTTGTGCCCGTTACGGCGGTGATGACCCCGTTGTTGCGTCCGCGGCCGCGCATCGCGGTCCCGGTGCGACCGCCTCTCGCGCCCGGGGCCGGCGGCTGGGCCGCTTGAAATGCCAGTGCAACTCCCGAGACGCCGACGATGGCTGCTGCGACGACTGCAATCCTCTTGAACATGTTATTACTCCTTTGCAGAAGAGCCCCGTGCAGGGCCCAAGAGAAAGCGCGAATGCGCCTCACACCAAAGGCTTGGACGCGGCGGCGCTTCCGCCGGTTGCGCGAACCGGACGCCTTGTCCCTGCGCCATGCGGCCCCATACACTTCGATGTTGGGGACAGACCATCTCATCGCTCATTCATGCCGGAAGGTAACCCATTGAAGAAGATACTGTTGGATACCGATGCGGGCGTCGACGACGTCATGGCCATATTGCTCCTGCTCCGTTGCCCCGATCTCGCGGAGTGCGTCGGAATCACGGTTGTCGCCGGCAACACGAATCTGGAGCACTGTCTCGCGAATGTGCGCCGCGCGCTGGGCATCGCGGGGCTGTACACGGACGGCTTGACCGCGAGTATCGGGGGGATCCCCGTCTTAGCAGGCGCAGCACGCCCGCTGTCGCGCCCGTTGCTGCACGCCATCGAGGTTCACGGGCCCGACGGCCTGGGCGGGACGTCAACGATCCCCGATCCGTCCGGCGCACTCCTTTACCCGGAACGCCCCGTCCCGCTCCACCCGCTTCCCGCGCACCGATTCATGCTCGATGCCGCCGTTCAGGCTCCGGGCGAGATCACCCTCGTGGCAATCGGCCCGCTTACGAACGTTGCGCTCGCCTGCCTCGAAGATCCTGTGGCATTTCGAGAGTTCAAGGAAATCATCCTTATGGGCGGCGCATTTCATCACGACGGCAATGCCTCTGCGCGCGCGGAATTCAACATCCTGGTGGATCCGGAGGCGGCGCGAATCGTTCTCGATTCCGGCGTTCCCGTGAAGATGGTGCCCCTGGACTGCACGGAGCAAACCCGCCTGATTGAGAGCGACCTGGAAGGCGATGGCCCTGTACACGCATTCCTCCGGGCTGCGACTTCCACGATTATGGGGTTTTACCGCCGCTTCGAGGGCTTTGAAGGCATTTACCACCACGATCCCCTCGCGATGGGCGTGGCCCTGGACCCGAGCTTTGCATTCGGCATGCGGACCCGCGTCGAGGTTGAGACCCGCGGCGAGTATTCGACCGGCGAAACGGTGGCAGCGTTGCGGCGCCAGCGAGCACTCCTTGAGGGCGAGCCGAATGTGGAGATCTGTCTGCACGCGGACGCGGAGCGGTTCAATCGCTTCTTCCTGGACAGAGTGCTACCGGCCGGCGCCTGACCGTTGTGTGCCTGCCCGGTTTACGTTGACGCTCTAGTGGGAAGACTTCCTATGCGAATCCACCCGCAAGAGAGGTCACACGCGTGCTGACACGAATGACTTGGGAGATGCCTGCGGATGCGTCCAACGTACCGCTTTGCCGGAAGGCCGTCAGGCTTCTCCTTGAACATAATTTGATATCCGACCACGATGTCGATGATGCAGAGCTCGTTCTCGGAGAGCTCTGCGCCAACGTCATCAGGCATGCGTACGAAGTGACAGCCGGAAGCATGGAGATTCAGATGGCGCTCAACGGGCTCGATCTTATGGTTTCGGTCAGTGATTCGGGGCGGGGGTTCGACACTCGGAACCGTCCGGCCACTCCGATGTTCAGCGCCAGCGGAGGCATGGGATTCTTCCTGATGGAGCATCTGTCTGACCAAGTCACCATCGATTCCAGCAACGACAAGGGCAGCGCGGTCACGGCGACGCGCCGGGTGATGCGGCGCTAGGGTCGTGTTCCTCAGCAGTCGCGCGAAAGAAAGGGCGCCGGTCCACATGGACAGGCGCCCTTTGTATGTACGCCGGGCATGCGCCCGTTCTCGGAGGTGAAAGTCCTCTACGGTAAAGGGAATCGGAACCGTTAAGCGACGGCAAGGGCGTCACCGCGAGGTGGGGTCTGAAGGAAGCCAGAGCCACAGCCACGACCCGA